>CAYORY010000060.1:0-11166 GCA_964406435.1 uncultured Roseivirgaceae bacterium
GATCTACACATCATCACCGATACTCCGGATCCGTATTTGGATTTGCTACGAGAAGTACCGGTCGAGCGGGTATGTTTTCAGCTAGAAAACCTCAAGAAAAAAATTAATTTGCCAAAATTGCCGGGCACCTCGTGGGGTCTCGCGCTTACTTCCGCTTCGGAGATTCAAGCCTTTGATCCATATAAAGATGAGTGTGATTTTGTGCTTATCATGACCACCACACCCGGCCAGAGTGGAGGAAAATTTCACAAAGACAATTTCCAACGAGTGAGGAAATTTAGAAATCAATTCCCTGGCAAAGCAATAGAAGTAGACGGAGGGGTAAATGATGAGGTGGGCTTCATTCTTCGGATGCTCGGGGTTCAGTCGGTCGTGTCGGGATCCTATTTGGTCAATCACGAGTCCATAGCGGAGGCGTTGCTACATCTTCGTTCGAGTGTCATCCACTCCGATTTTAGAGTGAAGGATTTTATGATCGAACGAGACCAGGCACCCATTGTGTCAGCAGATTCTTCCACTCAGCGAATCATCCAAACCATAGACAATCATAAGCTGGGCTTTGCGATCGTGGAGGATGACGAACAGCACCTTGCCGGAATCAGCAGCAACGCTGACGTGAGAAAGGGCATTCTGAAAAAGTTCGAAAACCTGTCAGATTTGAAACCATCTGATATTCTCAATACCAAACCAGCAACTATCTCAGAGGATGCCACCATCACCGAAATGTTGGATTTCATCCGATCAAAAAAATTCCTGATATCGTACCTACCAGTCGTAAATAGCGACAATAAACTTTCTGGTGCAGTATCATTCATTAATCTTATCAGAAGCGAATCATGATCATTCATTTGAAAAGTAGCGTTTCCAGTATGGAAGCCGTGCAGTTGGCACAAGCAAACAAAGCCATTCATTTTCATGACGGGGACAGAGACGTGCTAGTGCTGAGCGCCAGTGTAAAGGAAGTGCCGACCAGTCTCGAATCTTCCACGGATAAAAGTTTTGTGACCGCCACGGACATCCAGCTGGCCAGCAAGGAATATCAAAGAGAGGTGCGCGATGTACACATTGGAGAGGTGCATGTAGGTGGCCACTCCAAGAATACAATGATGATCGCCGGACCTTGCTCCGTGGAATCAGTGGAGCAAGTAGATCAGGTGGCACAAGTATTAAAAGAGCTGAATATAAAGACACTACGTGCAGGATGCTTCAAGCCACGCACCTCACCCTATACGTTTCAGGGTTTGGGCGAAGAAGGACTGAAAATATTGGCGGATGCCAGAGACAAATACGGTTTCAATATCATCACAGAGGTGAAGGATTCGTCCCACGTGGACATGGTCATAGAGTATGCCGACATCATCCAAATCGGAGCAAAGGCCATGTACGATCACAGTATTGGAAGACGATGTGGTCAGACCAAAAAACCCGTCCTTCTGAAAAGAGGATTCGGCACTACTCTTCAGGAATTTGTGCAAGCCGCAGAGTTCATTCTGAGTGGTGGAAACCCGAATGTATTGCTCTGCGAAAGAGGGATTCGCACCTTCGAAACGCACACACGATTTACACTTGATTTATGTGGTGTGGCTTTCCTCAAAGAAAAGACCAACCTTCCCGTGGTGGTAGACCCCAGCCATGCCATGGGCTACAGGTACGGTGTGCCCGATTTGACAAGAGCGGCAATTGCCATGGGCGTTGATGGCCTTTTGGTCGAAACTCACCCCGATCCTTCGGTGGCCAAATCGGATGCCGCGCAGCAGCTAGACTTGGATCAGTTTAGAGAAATGCACGGAACCCTTCAGCCTATCGCGAAAGCCATCGGTTACAACCTCATCTAAATGCCGGTTTTAGAAAACATCAAATTGCTTCTTTTGGATGTTGACGGCACGATGACCGATGCTGGTGTGTACATTTTGGAAGACGGCACGCAATTCAAGAAATTCAATGCCAGAGACGGAATCGGCATTAAACTGGCAAGAAAGGCGGGTATTGAAGTCGGCATCATCAGCCACAGCCTGGTGACCACCATGGTGGAGGCCAGGGCCAATATGCTTGGGCTGAAGTATTTCTACATAGGTCAAGAACCGAAATTGACTATTCTTGAAAAGTGGAAGGAAGAGCTTGGCCTCACCAATGAGCAAATCGCCTTTATCGGGGACGATGTGAATGATGCGGACATCATGGAGGCAGTTGGCGTGTCGGCGTGCCCGTCGGACGCTCTACCTGCGATCAAACGAATTGCCACCTATCAGCTCAGCAAAAAAGGTGGGGAAGGTTGTGTCCGAGAGTTCATCGACGACTATTTGACCTGATTCCATAAATCTGTACTTTAGTTGCCCCTTAACCAAACCAATGTCTTATGAAAAGCCTTAAACGAACTGCCCTTTTTCTCCCTATCCTTATTCTTCTTACTGCCTGCCCATACGAGTCCGACGTTCCGATCACTGAGGCGAACACTCCCATAGACAAAACTTTACTTGGCAAATGGTACAAGGAGGGAGAAGCCGAAATGCAATACCCGACCCAGTATTATAAAATTGACCCATTGGGCAGTGAGCTTTATGAAGTCACCAAGCTGGACATGAACAGTGAGGACAGTACCTACAGAACCGAGACGTACATTTCGCATATTTCATCGCTGAATGACGCCAGCGGAAAGAAGTACGTGTTTCTGAATATGAAAAAGGACGGCAAGTACTACCTGCATAAAATTGACCTTGCAGAGGATAAATTCGTGCTCTATGAGGTCACCGATAACATCGATGAGAAGTTCAATACCTCTGCGGAAATGAAGGCATTTGTGCGGCAGCACATGCATCTCAGTTTTTTTTATAACAAGGACGAGACAACTTATTTCAAAGGCGATCACGAAAAGTAAGCCATGAACCGCATCGATCGACTCAATGCGATACTTATTCATCTCCAAGGGAAACCGAGGGTGTGTATTGAGGAGCTTGAAGAACGATTTGAGGTCAGTCGTCGGACTATATTCAGAGATGTACGCTCGCTCATGGAGGCTGGAGTGCCTATTGGAGGTGATGCCGGTGAGGGGTACTTCATCGTAGAGGGCTATCACCTCCCGCCAGTGGTTTTCAACAAAGAAGAGGCTGCTGCCTTACTGATGGGGGCAAAGTTTATTGAACAAAATGCGGATACTCAAACAGCCAGAACTTTTGAGGAGGCCATGTTCAAGGTGAAGGCTGTGCTTCGATACTCTGATAAAGAGTTTCTGGAAAACCTGGATGCCCGAATCGCCATTCGACCGTTTCCCCGTCGGATGGAAAATGACGAAACGTTTATTTCTGACATTCAGTCGGCGGTAGCGACCAATCGAGTGATTCAAATCATCTATCATTCGCATTACAACGACACATCAACGAGTCGCGAAGTAGAGCCCCTCGGAATGGTTTTTTACTCGTCTCATTGGCACCTTATCGGGTATTGCAGGCTGAGACAAGATTTAAGGGATTTCAGGACCGATCGAATCAAGAAATTCGAAAATCGTACGGAGTACTTCGATCCCGGCCTTCATCCGAATTTCCTTTCCTTTCTACATGATTCTCTTGTAGGCACGGACGCCAAAGAGTGTATAATCAGAGTTTCCAGAATGGTCTCTCGATTTATGGGTGAGCAGAAGTATTTTCAGGGTTTTGTGGAAGAATGGTCGGTTGATGAGGATCAAATTGAGATGCGCTTTGTGGTGCCGCACATTGAGTATTTCGCTCGTTGGCTGCTGATGTATGGAGATGCTGTCATGATTATTCAGTCCGAGGAGTTGAAAGAAATTATAACCGGATTGGTACAAAAACTCGTTGAACATCATCAAATTCTTGAAAACCATCAACAATGAAAACAACACTTTCAATTCTACTTTTCGCTGCGCTTATAGCGGCTATGGCTCAAAACCCCCAACAGGAAATCGATAAGCATGTTTGGACGAGGTTCACTACGGCTTGGGAAACGAATGATGCCGCGGCTTTCAATGCTGTGCACACCGAGGACATTGTTCGAATTGGCGGCAGAGGGCTGATGATTGGCGAAGAATACCGGGAGCGAAACAGAGCTGCAATGTCGTCTGATGTTCCGGCGAAGCGAACAATTGAATTTGCCTTTGACTACCGTCAGGTTAATGGCGAGGTAGCTTATGAAATGGGATTTTATCGTGTGAAGTCCGGGAATTCATCCAAGCCTTACATTGCTCGTTTTCATGTGGAGCTAAGGAAGGTGGATGGCGTCTGGAAGATTGCGCGGGATTATGATTCTGATATGATCGGGAATGAGCCGGTGAATCCGGCGATGTACGATGGATTAGAATTTTTGCACTTCGAATAATCCAGTGACATAGGGCTGTCACTCATCGTTTTTTCTTTGTTTTCATAATTCAAAAAAACACATTCTTATGGAAGCAATCATTGAAAAAATCGACCTGACGAAAGCAGATAGCAAGTACTATCGTGCAAAGAAATCACCGGAACTGGTGGACCTGGATTCGTATTATTACCTCACCCATCAAGGCAAAGGAAGCCCCTCAGAAAAGAAGTTCAACGACGCGATTGAGCGACTGTATGCGGTGGCTTATCAGATCAAGTTTTTGTGCAAATCTCAGGATATGGACTTTGTGGTGCCGAAAATGGAAGGCATTTGGTGGATTGACGGGGGCTTGGAAGCACAGCACAAATTCGCCGAAACACCGGAAGCAGAGTGGAATTGGAAGATCGTGATTCGGATGCCGGATTTTGTGGAGGCAGATCACTTCTACCGTGCCGTGCAGCTTGTTAAAAACAAGAACGCTGAGCTACTGAATGATGAAGTGAAATTCGAATTGATGAATGAAGGACGATGTGTACAGATGCTTCATTTGGGCAGCTACGCAGAAGAGCTTCCTACTATTCTGGAAATGATGAAATTCATCCATGAGAACAACCTTAAGGTGGTGAAATACCACCGGGAAATTTACCTGAGCGATCCAAGAAGAACGCCCGAGCCAAAACTGAGAACCTTACTTCGATACGGAGTAGAGTAGTAACTTTCGAATTATGAACAAGAATATACTAGGTCTGCGAACGACGATTTATCGTGTGCCAGATGTGCCAAAAGCCAAGAAATGGTATTCGGAAGCTTTTCAAACAGAGCCTTATTTTGATGAGCCATTTTATTGCGGATTCAATATACAAGGCTATGAGCTTGGCTTGCATCCTGAAGGGGATGATCCAATAGGAAAGGACAGGACCCACGGAGTGGAATCATACTGGGGTGTGGAGGACATTGAGGCTGAGCATGCCAGATTTCTTTCGCTTGGCGCCAAGGAACATACGGCACCCAGCAACGTCGGCGATGATATAATGGTAAGCTGCGTGTTGGATCCTTGGAACAACTTGATTGGCCTCATTTACAATCCCCACTTCAAGCTTCCTTGAGAACGATTGAGGATTATATTCTTGGTCTGGAAGGTCAGCAGAAGGTCATAATAAATGTGCTGCATGCACATTTAATGGAAACGACAGATCTGCGGTCAAGCATCAGTTATGGGGTGCCTATGTACCGGAGAAAGGGTTGGGTTTGCTATCTCAACCCTATCAAGAAGGATGGGGTGGAGATGGCTTTTATGAGAGGCCACAGACTCTCTAACGAGCAGGGCATCCTTGATCGGAAAGGTAGGAAATTAGTGGCGGGAATTGATCTTTTTGATGCCTCCAGACTCCCGATGGAGGTCATCAGAGAGATTGTCCAGGAAGCGCTGATTCTGGATGATTTGGGCTTGAAGTGGAATGAGTGATTAAATCGTCAACCTCCGCTGAATCAAACCATCAACAGCCTCACAAAATTTGAGTGGCGGTACGGTTCGCCAGTTCTCTAGCTGTAGGCTTCCGGCCATGTTCACATAGTTATCGATGTTGTAGCGTTTCATTTCATCGATCACATGATCGTTGAAATTGACTGCTGCTATCCAGCCGCCATCTTCCTCCACATCTTCAAACCACTCCTCGTAGTAGCTGTCGTCACTGCCGTGGAAGTTCAACACATTCTCTCCAATTAGCACAAATTTATTGATGCCCTGATAGCCCATGTGTTCGAGGATGTTTCGCTTGAAATGCATGATGTCATTGTTGATGGCATCATTCCACTCTCCTATCATTTCAATCACTGCAAATCCAAGATCGTACTCCACGAAAAGCAACTTGATGTAGAGCGTTTCTGAGCCCATAAAATCCCATGCCGGATCTATGTAGTGGTTGTAAATGCTCTCTGAATATAGGTCATAATTGTACTCTTTTCCTGCAAAGGGCGAGAGGTCATCGTAACTGGAATTGTAGAATTCTTGCCAGCGCTCATACGGTTGAATCGTGTGCACGCGGCAAAGGTAGTATCGCATTCTCAGCCTTGTGGCGAGATCTCATAAAGACATTTAAATTATGAGATGCCCGAACAAGTCGGGCAATTATCGCTTCTTACTCGACTTAGCCAAGGGATTAAAATCAAGGCATAGTTGAATCCAGTAGGACAAATCATCATCCGAGTCGATCCCCTCTCCACTCACGAAAACATAGCCTTTCATTGGCCTACCCGTGAAATCCATCGGTTTGCAACCCGGTCGTGAAAGAACCGATTCGTATACATCTGGTCCCACACGTGCCATCAGATGATCTTTGACAATACCGGTACACATTTTCTCATCAACCATGTAGCATAGGCCACCCATCATTTTCATCGAGCGAAAGGGCGCTCCCTTTTCATTTAATATTCGAGTTATTCTTTCCTCAAGGAACTCATCGTAGGCCATATTGATTAAGTTTAGATAATATGAAAATAGCTGTTTTTTGGTTTCGTCGCGACCTCAGGCTGGAAGATAATGTTGGACTTTTCAACGCATTGACTTCCGATCACCCTGTACTCCCGTTGTTCATTTTTGATCAAGAAATTCTTTCTTCCCTTCCGAAGGATGATCCGCGTGTTGGGTTTATTCATGAAAATCTGGAATCAATTCACAAAAAACTGAGATCACTCGATTCTTCTCTTTTGGTTAAGAACGGATCACCGAAAGAAATTTGGACAGAACTGCTCGAAGAATTTGAGATCGAGGCAGTTTATACAAATCACGACTATGAACCCTATGCCATAAATCGTGACGCTGAGATAAGACAGTTTTTGGAGGCGAAAGGGGTTGAATTTCACACGTTCAAGGATCAGGTCATTTTCGAGAAAAGCGATGTGCTCAAAGATGACGGGAAACCGTATACTGTTTACACCCCATTCAAAAACAAATGGCTGAGTAAGGTGCAGCCAGATTCATATGAGTCGGTTGCCTCAGAGCATCATTTAAACAACTTCTTGAAATTGTCATTCGAGTTACCGTCGCTGGGTGAGATTGGGTTTGCAACAAGCTCCATTAAAGTCAAGCCCTACAGTTTGGAGGCAATGAATGGCTATGAGGATAAGCGGGACATTCCTTCAATGGAGGCGACTAGCTACCTGAGTCCGCATTTGAGATTTGGCACGGTCAGCGTGCGAAAGTTGGCCAAAGAAGCCTCTCTGAGAAATCAAGTTTTCCTGAGCGAATTGATCTGGCGAGAGTTCTTCATGCAGATACTTTTTCATTTCCCCAAGGTGGTTGATCGATCCTTTAAGAGCCAGTACGATAACATAGAATGGGAGAACAGCGAAGCTCACTTCAAGAAATGGTGTGAAGGAAAAACGGGCTATCCTATGGTGGATGCAGGGATGCGAGAACTCAATGAAACTGGATACATGCACAACAGGGTGCGCATGGTTGTAGCCAGTTTTCTGACCAAACACCTGCTCTTAGACTGGCGATGGGGAGAGGCTTATTTTGCTGAAAAGCTTCTGGATTATGAACTAGCTTCTAATAATGGCAACTGGCAGTGGGCGGCAGGTACCGGATGCGATGCTGCCCCATACTTTAGAGTTTTCAATCCAACTTCTCAGCTGAAGAAGTTTGATCCTCAAATGAAGTATTGTAAAAAATGGCTAGGGTCTGACATTGGGAAATATCCTCCCATTGTCGATCATGCAGCCGCCAGGCAGAGGGCATTGGATAGGTATAAGGTGGGATTAGGGAACTAAAGAACAGGGGTGTTTTAACCTTTAACCTCCCATTCAACTTGTGAAGTATTTTTGCCTTTTGATAACCTCACTTTTTGCCCAGTTTAGCTTTGCGCAGGTTAGCAAAGGGATTGCTATTGATAGTTTACCTATTGCCAAAAATGTTGATCACACGTACTCAGTTTACATACCTTCATCATATTCTGAGAACAAGAAGTGGCCAATAATCTATTTCTACGAACCAGTTGGTCGTGGGATACTTCCAATAAGCTTATATAGTGAAATAGCTGAGAAGTATGGTATAATAATGGTATCAAGCAATAATTCTCGCAATCAGATTCCTATGAGTGAAAGTCTTCGATTGGCCCAGGAATTATTTGACGATACAGAAGAAAGATTCAATATAGATAGTGACTTTGTTATCACCAGCGGATTTTCAGGGGGATCAAGATTGGCCATCACTCTTGCAGGAATAACATCTGAAATTATTGGAGTGATTGGTGTTGGTGCTGCTGAGCCTGTTTTTGGTTATAAGCTACCTACTAGTTCAAATTTCTTATACGTGGGTCTGGTCGGAAATCAGGACATGAACTATCAGGAGCACAGGCGCATACATGAACATTTTGATGAAATAGGTTTAAGGAATTGGCTTATTGTCTCCAATTTAAAGCATCGGTGGGCAACTCCCAGAGATTTTGAACTAGCATTCCTTTGGATGCGGGCTCAAATAGACACCAGTTATTCATTTGAAGAAGAGCATCTAATTGTGCCGAGAAAAGAGGCTTTAAAGGATTCTCTATCCTTTGTTGATAATGAAATCTTTTTAATGGGAATTTCAAATGAGAAAGGATCGGCGGAATTATCTAAGGCTGAAGAATTGGCCAGAAGAAAAGATAAACGGATTAGGGACAGTGAAATGATAATTCGTAAGCAGGTAATTGACTCCCTTAATAAAATTATTTATGTTTTGGATCATGAAAGAACAGCCTTTGAATGGATCAAATCAAAAGGACGTGAATTCAAGAGAAAGGCTGAGAATGGAAAAAATCTCGAACAATCCTCATTGTATTCTAGATTATTTGGCTTCTTGACATCATATTCTTATGAAAGAATGGTGTCATATTATAATGTTGAGAATTACGAAAATGTACATGCGCTGATCGATATTCTTGAGTCAATCGCGAATTCAAATCCTTGGATTCAGTGGTGGAGGGCCCGGGCCTATTCAATGCAGGGGGATGTGGACAGATGTGTAGAAATTTTGACTAATCTTATTCCAATGGGAATTTTGAATAAGAGTATGTTGAATCATGATCCAGCCTTTAATAGTGTTCGAGAATCCGAATATTTTAAAGAATTGGTGGAAAAACTTAGTGAATAAAAAGACGGCAGTTTATATCACCACTGCATTCATCTTCTTCAAGGCCTCTTCGATGAAATCGAATGTCGAGAGAATTTCTGGTTGGCCATTTACGATTGCCACATTGTGCTCAAAATGCGCCGACGGTTTCTTATCAGCCGTCACGATCGTCCAGCCATCATTGAGCTGAATTACCCGGCGTGTGCCCATATTGATCATCGGCTCTATCGCTATCACCAATCCTTCTTTGATTTTTGGTCCACGCCCTCTTTTTCCATAGTTAGGCACTTCGGGTGACTCGTGCATTTTACGACCAAGTCCATGCCCTACCAATTCTCTAACTACCCCGTATCCATGGCTTTCCGCGTGCTGCTGCACCGCGAAACTCACATCTCCGATTCTATTTCCCGCCACAAACTGCTCAATGCCTAGGTAAAGACTTTCCTTTGTTACCCTCAGAAGCTGCCTTACCGGCTCAGCGATTTCGCCCACCGCAAATGTGTAGGCATGGTCTCCATAAAACTCATTTTTCAACACCCCAATATCTATCCCTACTACATCACCTTCTTCCAATGGCCGATCAGTCGGAATGCCATGCACCACTTGTTCATTCACCGAGGTAATGATGGATTTGGGGTAATCGTAAAGACCCAGAAATCCGGGGACGGCATCATGATCGTAAATGAAGTCATGTGCGAGCTTGTCAAGATCAAGTGGAGTAACGCCTGGCAGCACGTGCTCTGCCAACATGCCTAAGGTTTTCGAAACGAGTTGCGCACTTTCGCGCATCAATTCGATCTCTTCCGGGGTTTTGTAATGAATCATGCGCTGCAAAAATAACTAAATTGGCCTCTGGAAAAGGCCGTTGCTTTTAAGAATGAAAATAAGCGTCATCATACCCACACTCAACGAAGAGTCGAACATTGCCAGGTTAGTTCGGTATTTGAAGGAAAATGGGAGAAATGGAGATTTAGAGATTTTAGTAGCCGATGGCGGAAGTACGGACTTTACCAAGCGTGAGGCTCAATCAGCAGGTGCCGTAGTTGTTGACTGTCCGGAGCGAGGCAGGTCAAAGCAAATGAATTATGCGGCGACCAAGAGCACGGGTGACATCTTGTATTTTGTACACGCTGACACGCTTCCACCGAATACTTATGTGACCGACATTCTTTCCAAGGTAGAAGCCGGTATTCCTCTTGGTTGTTATCGTTTCAGGTTTGATTCTAAGCGATTTATGTTGAAGATCAATTCGTATTTCACACGCTTTGACCGCATGATGTGCCGTGGAGGTGATCAGACTCTATTTGTGACTAGGGAGGTGTTTGATGAATTGGGAGGATACGATGAAGACTTCAGGGTAATGGAAGAATATGACTTTCTAAAAAGAGCCAGGAAGAAATATACTTTTAAAATTCTTCCAAAGAACGTCTTAGTTTCGGCCAGAAAATACGAGGGTAACAGCTGGCTAAAAGTGAACTTTGCCAATCTGGTTGCCTTTGCGATGTATAGATGTGGTTGCTCTCAGGATCGAATGATCAAGACGTATTATTGGTTGCTAAGGCAGCAAACATATCAGCCGTAGACATAAAAAAACCTCGGCATTTCTACCGAGGTTCTCAAAATTCTAACAATTAACTCTTACGATTTTCCTTCTAGCACTTCGCTGATGTCCACTCGTTTCCCATCTCTGTAGGACACGATGAAGGCATCTTTGACGCCCATTTCTTTGATGTACTTCTTGAAGGTGT
>CAYORY010000061.1:0-11019 GCA_964406435.1 uncultured Roseivirgaceae bacterium
TGATGTTTGCACTTGGAAGACTCCCAGGCTGGATTGCTCAGTGGAAGGAAATGCGCGAAAATCATGAGCCGATCGGAAGACCAAGACAAGTCTACACAGGCGCTACAGAGCGCGATTACAAAGAAATGAATAAGAGGTAGTTCAACTAAACAATTAAAAAAGGCTCTCCAGGGAGCCTTTTTTTTATGCCCTATGACTATAAAAATTGGTCTTGTATGTCTAGTAGCGCTTGTATATTTCGAATAGGCCACATGAAGTAGTACCTTTAAACAGGAACTATAAGAATCAAAAATGAAAAAGCTTACAAAATCGGATATTTCCCAAGAGGTATTTGACCTGTACGATGCGTACGCACACAACAAACTAGAGCGACGTGAATTCATGGAGAAATTATCAGCCTATGCGGTAGGAGGCATCACCGTCTCCATGCTCATGAGTTTTATGATGCCCAATTACGAAGACAACATCCAAGTGCCTAAAGACGCCCAGGATTTGAAAACGGAAGATATTTGGTATGAATCGCCCAAAGGTGGTGGCAAGATCAAAGCGCAGCTTTCCCGCCCGGACAATGCTGCGGCTAAACTGCCCGGAATTGTGGTAGTACATGAAAACAGGGGACTGAATCCTTACATTGCCGATGTGGGCAGGCGAGCCGCAATGGCCGATTTTATTTCTGTTTCACCAGATGCCCTT
Source organism: uncultured Roseivirgaceae bacterium (assembly GCA_964406435.1). Classification (GTDB taxonomy): domain Bacteria; phylum Bacteroidota; class Bacteroidia; order Cytophagales; family Cyclobacteriaceae; genus JAAEPI01. Next base: position 694 of record CAYORY010000061.1, read on the forward strand.
TCGCCTCTTGGCGGCTATCCTGGCAATGACGATGATGGGCGTGCCCTTCAGCAAAAAAGGAATCGAGATGAAATGCTTGAAGATTTTATAGCCGCATTCGAGTACTTGGCAAGCCATGAAGAGTGTGACGGAAATGTAGGTGTAGTTGGTTTTTGCTTTGGCGGCTGGATCTGCAACATGATGGCTGTGAAGGTCCCAACATTAAGAGCCTCAGTCCCTTTCTACGGCGGCCAACCACCGATAGAACTAGTTTCCGACATAAATGCAGCTTTACAGATTCATCTTGGCGAATTAGACGAACGAGTAAATGCTGGCTGGCCTGCCTATGAAGAAGAACTAAAAAAACAAAGGAAAACATACGAGGCTTTCATATATCCTGACGCCAACCATGGCTTCCACAACGACACCACGCCTCGCTATGATCAAGATGCAGCAAAGCTTGCATGGGAAAGAACGATCCAATTTTTCAGAAAGCACCTAGTTTAATACATGTCATTTTTCACTAATAAATGAAACAATAAAACCACCCCATTGGGTGGTTTTATTGTTTCATTGTCTTTGAATTAGTTATCAGACCAGGATCTTACAGCTCTTACATTACCATAGTTACCCTTTGCATTTAAGGAAGGACTTTGCCCATCGACAAATAAGTAGTAATAAGCATTATTTACATTACCATTTTGCTGAGTAGAACTCCAAGTCACGACAGAGAAATTGGAACCTCCATTTGCTACGGCTGTCGCATTTATGATGGACCTATTGCTATACATTTCGCCTAACTCATCTATAGAAGGCAGGTACCAATCTGAGTAATTATTTAAAACTAATCCATCGCAAAGCGAAGCAGCATACGCACCTTCACCCTGGCTATTGATTATGGCATTTGTATTTGCCTGTCCGGTTCCAATGGCCGTGGCTGTGGCTCCAGTTTCTATATTACTTCCATTGAACCATCGAGCGGTATTTACTCCATTGATGTCCACTCCAGTAACAACATCACTAATCGTACACACCAGGCCTGCATCATTGGTTGGATTTACCCAAAAAATCACACCACCGTAAGCATAATCGCCAATTTCATTGACATTATTTAGGTTGATAGTAGCAGTCAAGGTTTCGGTATTACCCGAGTTATCCACTGAAATGGATGCTGTAATGACCGGATTTGTTTCATAGTCAAACTTCGATGGATCCCTAACGGTAAGTTCTCCATCAAATTGATCAATATCCATGGCATTTGCGGGAGTTTGGGATATGATGGAAAAGCTCAAATCACCATCACCGGTTACTGGAAGAAATCCCAATGATTGATTGTCTGGTATATTTTCATCAACGCTAGTGGCATAATCCTGAACAATCAATTCATTGACATTGTTGAGGTTGATGGTAGCGGTTAATGTTTGGACATTGTCTGAGTTATCAACAGAAATAGTCGCTGCAATCACCGGATTGGTTTCAAAGTCAAATAATGAGCCATCTGCAACGGTCAACTCTCCTGTACTCGTTCCTATCACCAAAGCTCCTGAAGGCGTTTGAGCTATAATACTATAACTCAATGTGCCTTCTCCACTTGCCGTCACCGAACCCAATGACTGTCCATTTGTAGGATTCTCATCGACGGTAGTTGAAAAATCCTCAGTGCTCACTTCATTCACATTGCTGATGTTGATGGTCACCGTAGCTGTGTTATCTGCATCATCAGCAGAGATAACAGCCGTAATGATAGGGTTGGTTTCATAGTCAAACAAATCAGGATCAGCTACGGTCAGTACACCTGTGCTTGCATTTATGGCGATGGCTCCACCTGGATTTTGAGAACTTATACTAAATGTTAGATCATTCGGGCCACTACTCTCGACTGTGCCTAATACTTGGCCCAAAGTTGGATTCTCATCTATCGAGAGGGTTAAGTCCTCCAGGTTTATACTAAGGGGATCATCTTCCTTGTTGCAGCCCATAGTGACCAGTAGCGCAAGGATTAATACTTTGGTGAAATTCAGTGTTGTTTTCATGTTTGTGTTCATATGTGTTGTGAGTTGTTAAATTTTTCTACCCAATCGTCTTTAATTATTACCCTGGGAATACAGAATAGGAAAAATATGGTTTTTCAAATATTAGCTTGTACAATAACCACAATACGAACATAGAAAATGAACACCTGCAAAAGCAAATGCAAGAGGGGGACAAAAAGGGGGACAGTTAGGTAACTAACAGTCAGACAGGTGTTTAAATATTTGCAAGCTGAAGAAGAAACTCCTCAAGGCGAACATCCACAGGGATCTTAAGTTTCTTCCTGGCCCTGGTTCTGCTCTTCTTTACGCTATCGGGGGCTATGCCAAGAATCTCAGCAATCTCCTTTTGAGAGTATCCAATATGAATTAAAATAAGCAATCGAGTTTCTGACTTGGATAACTCCGGGTGCTTCCTGAGCAGCTTATTGTAAAAATTCGGTTGTACTTGATCAAACCTTGCCTTGAATTCGTCCCATTCGCTATCCGTGGAAAGAGAACTCTCAACTAACTTGAAAATGCTGGCAAAATCAGTGTTTTTGATTTGCCTATTGGCATTCAGCTGGTTTTCTTTTTCTTCTAATTCAAAACGAGCTTGGCTCAGTTCTCTTTCTAAGTGCTCGCCTGACACAAGTCTTTTCTTGATCAGAATGGCTATGAAATAGGTGAAGCCTATGAATTCAAGTATTGTTCCGATTTTGAAATAAGAAAATGGATCGCCGGGCAATATAGTTGTGTGACTATCTACAAGGCCAAGTGTAACGAAGAACAGAAAAACAGAATAAGCAATGAGATAGTAATAGGATTCCAACTTTCGTGTCTTAAATGAGATGGCCACATTCATAAGCGACAGAACAATCCACAGAAAACCCAGAATGTTTTCAGTCATATGCAGCTTGCTGATTGAGACGGAAGGGAACGCCAATTGGTACACCGTTGTAAGCCCAAGAGTAACAACCAATAGCCATAAAATAATATGGTAAAATCTGGGATTGGTTTCTTTCGTTCTCAGAAAATTTATCATGAACAAAACACCTGTAAGAATCCAGAGTCTTATGGAAATAAACATCAGGTGATCAATCAAGGCGTGACTCAATCCTAGGCCATATAACCTGCCTTCCACAAACAAGTACATAAGGCAACCTGAAAGAATATATGCTCCATAGAAGTAATAGATATTGCTTCTAATGATATGGAAGTAGAATAAATTGATGAGCAGGAGAATTGAAATCGATCCATAAAAGACAATATCAAATACTAAGGTTTGCTGCTTTATGGATTGGAATTTCTCCAAGCTTACCAACCGAGGCGATGCTTGAAGGATTCTTCCGTCGCTGGTAGTAGAGATAAAAAAAGTACTCTTTTCGTAAGGGTCAAGGCTTATTTCAAAATTGGGCTTGGGAAAATTGAACGTTCGATGATCAACCTTCGCAAGATCCACGTCTTTCTTCCGTGGTAAAAGCTCATCGCCCGACGCATCCAACTCATAAAAACGATACTTACGATTTATCAGATCACCACATACAACAACCACCGTTGTTGGATTATCAGAATTCTCAATTTCAAGTTTTATCCAGGCATTCCCCTCATAAAAACCTAGATCCAAATCTTTTCCCGGAACAAATTGAATTTGATCAAACTGAGCACTGTCATATTCCACATCCTTAGCTACATAAAATGAGTACTCTATTTCCCCATATTCAATGTCAGAACAAGATGACAAAAGACTTACTAATACTCCAATAGGAATTAAAAAAGAGAATAAATTCTTGCTCAATTTGGGTTTAAACTTAAAGGCACCAGGCGTGTTCGTCTGGATATCGAATGGTAAACTTACCTGCTCCAGAAGCGTGCAAAAATCAGCTATTTTTTCATTTTGACCGGTAGTCAGGCTCGAACAATTAAGGCGTAACTTGCGCCACTTATGACATTCGACGATTTAAAGCTGATCCATCCCATCCTTTCTGCACTGAAGTCTGAAGGATACACCACCCCTACTCCCATTCAAGAAAAAGCCATCCCTCTGGTACTGGAGGGTAGAGACTTGCTCGGATGTGCCCAAACAGGCACAGGCAAAACGGCTGCATTCGCCATTCCCATTATTCAACTGCTTGATGGAAGAAAACCAACCAGCGGTCGCCGATCCATTCGCAGTTTGATCTTGACACCAACTCGCGAGTTGGCCATTCAGATTGGTGAGAGTTTTGAAAATTATGGAAAGAACACCCCGCTCACCTATCATGTGATCTTCGGCGGAGTAAATCAGCACAGCCAGGTGCAAGCATTAAAAAGAGGTTTGGATGTGCTTATTGCCACTCCTGGCCGTCTGCTCGATTTGATGGGTCAAGGTTTCATCAGCCTGAAAGACATTGAGTTCTTCGTGCTAGATGAAGCCGACCGAATGCTAGACATGGGGTTCGTACATGATGTGAAGAGAGTGATCAAAGAATTGCCGCATAAAAGGCAGTCGTTGTTTTTCTCTGCGACCATGCCCCCTGTAATCGTGGATCTGGCAAATACGATCCTTACAAATCCTGTGAAGGTGGAAGTCACTCCTGCCTCAAGTACCGTTGACAAAATCAATCAGGCCATCTACTTTGTAGACAAAGGCCACAAGACCAGGCTACTCATTGACGTGATTAAAGAAAATGAGATGGATCGGGTGCTCGTCTTCACCCGTACCAAACATGGAGCAGACAAAGTGGTTCGCCTTTTGAATAAATCAGACATTCATGCGCAAGCGATTCATGGAAACAAGTCACAGAATGCACGGCAAGGCGCACTTAAAAATTTCAAAGAAGGAACGACCAGAGCATTAGTCGCTACTGACATTGCAGCAAGAGGAATTGATATCGATGACCTGGCATTTGTGGTAAACTATGAGCTGCCAAACATTCCAGAGTCATACGTGCACCGAATAGGACGAACCGGACGAGCCGGGGCTGAAGGTATCGCAATATCCTTCTGCGATGCTATCGAGAAAGAATACCTGCGAGATATTGAGAAGCTAATTGGAAAGAAAATCAGAGTGGTGGAGAATGCCTTGTATCCATTGGTAGACCACAATCCTGAGAAACCTAAACAGGAGCAGAGACCTCCAAGACAGAAACGATCATTCGATGGAAAAACCGCCAAGCCATCTAATTCGGGGAATGCCAACAAGAAAAGCTGGCGTGGAAGAAAGCCTCCAAGGAGGGACTAATGTCCTTAGATTGAAGGTGAATCAATTGAGACTATTTTCCAGATAAAATTAATGACGGCAAAATAATTGCTATAAATTGGCCATTTCCTATCGATCGGCAATGAAATTTATACTGCAACTTGTCTTGCTGCTAGGCAGCTTCACCGCACTATCCCAAACCAATTTTAAATCTAACCCCCGAACGGTTCTCGGACTCGAAAAAAACCTGACTGCTTCGGTATCGGCAGGTGACATTGACGATGATGGAGATGTAGACGTAATAGTGGCGAATGGCCGTCACTGGCCGGAGCAAAATCGGGTTTATTTCAACAATGGGAAAGGAAGCTTTACCGTCTCCCTAGCACTCAGCTCATGGGCAGAAACAACTTACGCTGCAGAACTTGCGGACTTTGATGGAGATGGCTACCTTGACTTGGCAGTGGGTAATGACATGGCGCCAAACTACATTTATCTGAATGACGGCTATGGGAATTTCATCATGGATGGCACCTTCGGGATGGAGTACTCGCCGACTCGAAATATCACCATTGCCGACATTGATCTGGATGGAGATAAGGATATTTTGGTCACAAACCGAGGCACAGAAAATGAAATTTGCATAAATAACGGCAAGGGAAAATTTGATAGTGTGTTGGGTTTTGGAGGAAAGGACGACTCCACCATTGATGTAGCAGTGGCCGACATGAATGGAGACGGAAACCTTGACCTCATTCTGGCCAACAGAGACGGCCAAGCGAATCAGGTTTACTTAAATGACGGAAGGCAAAATTTTACTAAGAGTGTGCAATTCGGGACTGGCCGAGATGAAACCCGATCAGTGGCTGTAGCCGACTTCAATGAGGATGGCATCAAGGACATAGCAGTGGGCAACATTGGCCAAACGAACATCATATACTTCGGTGATGCAAACATGAGTTTTAGCAAGTCAGTAGTTTTTGATCTGGATAAATCGAATACATTTTCCGTGGCTGCAAGTGACTTGGATTTGGATGGTGACTTAGACCTGATTGTGGGAAATTCGGGGCAGCCAAATGTCGTTTTCTTCAATGACCGAAACGGGAGCAAATGGATAAAACAAGAATTGTCCGAGCTGGCTTTTGACACTTACGACATCATCACGGCTGACCTAAACGATGATGGAAGACCAGACATCATTGAAGCAAATTCAGGGGAGGTGAATTTGTTTTATTTGAATAGCCAGAATTAATCCTTTAATATTCGGATGTATTCTTCCCGCTGATTTGATTTAACCTTCAGAAGATATATCCCCCTTTGCAGATTACTCATATCCAGGAGTGAAGTGAAAGTGGTGTTTTCCACTTGTTCCAAAACAATTGTACCTGCCAGATCATACAGAACAAGGCTTTGTATTTCAGCACCCTGTATTTTGAGTAAACCTTCAACAGGGTTAGGGAATACGTTGGTTACTTGATGCCTAATTGAACTTCCGTGCAAGGGTCGAATTAAGTAGACATTGGACACAACCAAACTATCACACCCGCTTTGATCTTGTAATACAGAAATATGTGTAAAGTCATCGGATATATTCAAGGCCACACTATCGTCTGGGAGTACATGGCTTGCCCCTTCTTCTACAAAAACCTCTTCTGAAATTTCATGGCAAGCGTAGTTCAATATCCAGCGTTTCAGAACCTTGAGATAGGCAGAATCAATTAGATTCTTGCCAATTGGTGGCATTTTATTTCCGTCCAAGCTCCCATCGCGAATCCAAAACTCAGATTGCTCAAGATCAAATGGTTTTACCAATAGATTATCCTTTCCAGAATTGAAACTTTCAGCCTCCAAGTGCATCCCCTGATCTTCAAACGGCGTGGAAATTCTGGCGTCAAATGAAGCGTCAACTCCGCCTGGCATATGGCAATGCGAACAATTGGCATCCATATAGGATCTCACTTTTTCGCGATCAGTAACATCTTTAGCTTCTAGGTTATTCAGAGAAACAAAACTTGATAAGTCAGATGAAATTGAGTTTGAGAAAAATCCCAACTGATTTAATCCCTGAAGCTGATTTTGTCCAGAGAAAAATATTGATGGTCGATTCAACTGACTTGTTTTAACTCCCAATATGTAACCTGCATTTTGATTATGACAAGACATACACTGAGACTGAGAAGGGAATGCCCAATTCTGAACAAGTGATTGGCCGTGTCTATCCTTGTAATCAAAGGATTGCACAGGCGCATCATCATCCTCTATTAGTCTGGCATCAGTTTGTTCTTCATTCCATCGATAGGTCAAACCATAAGTCTCTCTTCCGTTCACTATAAAAAAACGGGTCTCTAGTCTTGTCTGCTCCTTTGTTGTTTCGTCTACCTCCAGATCAAAATGCTTCATAAAAACCGTACCCTTCGGAAACTTCCAGTTTTCATTTTCTGCAAAATCCACGGTGGTACTTGCTGGAAGCCAAATCCATCTCGATTTAAGCGCTCGATCCGACCAAAGTGGATTGTTTACTTCATAGGGTATAAACCCATCATTCACCTTTAGATCTGTCAAATCTGTAAAGGCATTTGTTTCAGAGAGCCACAATGGCGGCTCATACTCTTCCGTCTTCTCAATCAATTTGAAAATCGGCCCACCCAGGGAGACTATGAAAATATTACCATCATTATCCTGTGATAGATCAATAGGTCCTTGAGGCACTGCGGTGAGCTGCTCTATATCAGCTGATCTACTCAGAGCCCAAACCCTTCTACTGGAATAATCTGCAAAAACATGCTTTGAGGTAAGGTCTGAAAACTTACTTCCTCGATAAATAATACCACCAATAATGGATGCTCCTTGATCCCGACCGTACGTCCAAAAAGGCGGTGCTTCAGTGCCTATTATTTCATCTGGCTTCTCTTTCGGTCCATCTAATGTTCCCTCCTTGTAAGACCACTGTGCATTAGAACCCTTTGTGACAAGTGTTATTTCCTCCATAGAGGCTTGTCCTACATCTGCCACCCAAATCTCATCGAGCTCATGGTCATACGTAACACGATGGGGGCTCCTCAAACCAATGGCAAAAAATTCCTCTAGAATTCTGTCTTCTTCTCCCTCCTCATTCAACCAAGGATTATCATTTGGTATGGCATATCCCTGTGTAAAACTTGATGGCCAGTTTCCTGGCTTTTCTTCTGGGTCCTTTGGTTGCTCATTTATGGAATGACTTCTCGATAAATCAGCTTCCACATCTATTCGCAAAAGACCAGAAAAGAGTCCTTGATTTATTTTCTGAGCATATCCAAACCCGTCATTTCCCTTTCCTCCATCACCCAATGTCAAATACAAATAGCCCATTTCGTCAAAGAACATATCTCCTCCATTGTGAAGACTATTGGGGTCAAATTGTTGGATAAGAACTTCTTCGCTTTGCGAATCTATTGCGGTCAAATCACTGTTAAAACTGAATCTACTCAGCCTCATGTAGGAATAGCCATTTTCATTTTCTAAGTCGGGCAAATAGCTATAAAAAAGGTAAAGGAGATGATATTGATTAGACTCTGGATCAAAAAAATCTGGGTGAAGAGCGGCAGAAAGTGCTCCAGATCCACTTGCCACAAAGACCTTATCACTGATATCTAACAAAGTGGTAGAAGACTCAGTAGAGGAGTTGTTTTCAAAAGAAACGATCCGGCCATCAATATGAACCACAAGAAACCTATTCAAGGTGGGCATGTAAACCACATCAGTTTTCATGCCTTCAAATTCTAAATTTGGAAATGCATCAACCAACTCATATTCGCCTATTGTTGGTCTCTCCTGAGGAAAAACACCATTTAGAAATAGACCATTATTATCAAACCTAGCCTGAAATGGACGATTGGACAGACTTAGAAAAACAATTACAATGGTAACTACCAACCAAACTAACTTCCTATAAGGATTCATTGATAATTCAGGTTAGGAATGGCGGTCTTTTGCCTTCATTTCGGATATCAAAAAATATTGAAATATGTAACAAAACTATGAGATTTTAAGCGGGATCACCTCCGACAAATACCATTAAAATCGCAGTATTCACATGTCTTGGTATCCTCGGTCTGATCGAAAGGTTGATCCAAGCTGAAGACCTCATCGATAAGCGCCTGAAACCTTTCCTCAAAATCAGGCAGGTAGATTCTGGCATCCTCCATTGGTCGTTCATTTAGCGTGAGCCTAAAGTCAAAGTTCTCTTGGAAAAGCTCTCTGATGCCAATTAGTCCCGGAAGGATGACATCTTCCTCCCCATATTTTGTTGCATAGAGCCAAGCGTAAAACATCGTTTGGAAACCTGCCTTGTTTCTACCTTTTTTATAGGTGCTTCCAGGAGCTCGGTCAAAGAGCTTTGGTATAGATTCTATCTCACGCGTATCTCGTCCACTTTTGTAGTCAATGACTCTGACCTTTCCATCCTTTCTGTCCACCCTGTCGATATCTGCACCGAATCGAATTTCCTCCTGCTTTCCGTTTGCGTTGACCGGTAAAGTACGCATGTAATTATCATCCTTCTCCATGCCCACAATATTGAATGGTGCATAGGCTTTGTCGTGTTTCAAAATTTCTGTCACATACTTCCTGATCACTTCGGCGATCATCACGTTGCGTCCTTTCAGCTCAAATCTGCGTTGGTCCTTGATATTGAAATGCTTCTTAAAGGCCTTTTCAATAGCCCCGCCCACCGAGTTTTCCAGCCGAAAAAAATCAGTTTCCTGCACCAGCTTGTCATGTCGGTCTTTAATCACATCACGGTAAAGTATCTCCATGGTGTTGTGCAGTACATTGCCGAACTCACGCGCATCCAATTCATCATTCAATTGATTCTCAGAAAAGCGCTGCAGGACATACTTGAAGTAGAACTGAAGTCTGCACCGGAAGTAAACATCCAACGCGGAAGCCGACAGTTTCGATTTGCCTTCACCCTCATATTCTCGTCCATAGCGAGTAACCAGTTTTTCAAGGATATCAGGCGTCTTCTGCACTTCAATGGCCTGACTTTCCCTCACGCCAATCGTATTGCTCAGCTTCTTATGATTCACCGTGATGCCACTCTCCTGCTCTATTTGCTGAATGAATCTGCTGATCTCACCACTCATTCCAAAATCAGCGTACATGTTGTAGTAGAAATCCAGC
>CAYORY010000062.1:0-10925 GCA_964406435.1 uncultured Roseivirgaceae bacterium
ACTCTCAGAAGGTTGGGATTACAGAAGAACAAGCTTCTGCGATCGTAACCAACTCAGCCAAGGTGGGGATTACCGCTCAGCAGGCTGCAGATATCGAATCAAACAATGCCAAAGTCGGTATTACCACTGAACAAGCCGATGACATTGTTACCAGCAATGCCAAAGTCGGCATTACCTCAGAGCAGGCTGCAGCGATTCTAGCCAATACGGAAAAAGTGGGTATTTCAGAAGAACAAGCAACAGCCATTGAAGCCAATTCAGCCAAGGTAGGAATTACGGAGGAGCAGGCCATTGCCATCACTGATAATAGCAGTACAACTGAATTAGTAAATAACAAGTCTGCAGACTGGGATCAAGCAGCCAGCACGCTGGATGGAACATATAATAACGCAGATTGGGATGCAACGACCTCAACTGTAAACACGAATGCAGACACTTGGAATTCGACAGCAGAGACCGTGACCAACAATAAGGATTCTTGGGACTCAGGAGCCGGAGATACGGACGCAACGAATGAAATTCAAGACTTAGAAGTCATTGGCTCCACCCTGCGAATAACTGGCAATACAAACGCCACTGAAATAACACTCCAGGCACAGCATGCCTTTGGAGATATCAAGCACAGCTTCAAAATTACGGACCATGATGGATGGTACGTGTTAGATGGAAGAGACTTAGCCGACTTAGATGATTTCGCAAGAAACAATGCTCAGGAATTCTTCATGGGAAGTTTACCTGATGCACGAAATAGATTTCTAAAAGGAAATACTGGAGCAGAAACGAATGGTGCCACTGGAGGTAGCTTGTCTATTGCTCAAAGTAATCTTCCTTCTTATAACCTTACAGGCACCACGGATCCTGATGGAGCACACGATCATGGTGGCAATACCTCAACAGATGGAAATCATGACCATTCCTATCGTAGGATTTCAGATGTGCAGACAGTTAATTATAATGTGGCAGGAGCACTTACTCAAAATGCAGCAGATAATGCTGATGATCCAACTAATACTTCTGTTGATGGAAACCATGCGCACAATATCAATCTGGAACAGGATCACACCCACGGAATTACAATAGCTAGCGGAGGGGGAAATGAGGATTACTATCAGCCATATGTGGTGACCAATGTTTTTGTCTATCTCGGAGGAGTAACTCTCGGAGACTTACAGGATCTAGGACGAACCAATCAGGAAATACTGGATGCCGGGATTTCTCCAAATGCATTATGGAATGATGACAATGAAATTCTAGATGACTTACTCGGATTGACCTATCAGGGAGCGCCTATTACTCTTCAGACTTTTGTGGATGAAGGCATAAGTCTCTCATTCCTTTACAATCAATATGCAAACCAATTATTGGATGAAACCACAGCCACTACATTGGATCTTTACAATGATGGTGTGAGTATCGCTACAATGGGTGCCAATTTTTCAGATGCGGCAACTGCTGTCTTAGCAATGCGAACGGACGGCATCTCATTGGAAAATATCTTTAATAGTGGAGTCTATTCTCTTCAAGAACTTGAAGATGGAGGTTTCACAATTGTCGAATTACTTTCAGTGGCTGATTATGCTACAATAGTGGATCAATCTGTAGCTACATATCAGGAATTCCTAAATGCCGGAGAAACACCACTGGCAATATGGATGGTCAACCATGATGTTTTAAATGAACTCCTCGGATTAACCTATTCAGGGACTATCTCCCTCCAAACTTTCGTAGATGAAACCATTTCAATTAGCTTCTTGTACGCGCAGTATGGCAATGACCTCTTGAGTCAAACTACTGTGAACACGCTCGACCTATTTGAAGATGGTGTTTCCATTGAAGAAATGAATACCAACAGCGTAAGTCTCGCTGCAATGGTAGCAGATGGAATAACGATAGCTGATCTGCACTCATCCACACTCTATACACTTCAGCAGCTCAAGGATAACTTCGGTGCATCGGATTTGCTAACTATTGCTAACGTCGGAGAACTTCTTGACGAAACTAATGGAACCGATATCACGGTATTTGAATTGAGAGCGGGAGGTGCCGTTAGTGATGATTTCCATGGTGTTCTGTATCGAGGTGGTTTTATTTTCGGCACTCAGCCAGACGGTTCAACCTATATAGCAGAAGATACCGACCAATCACCTGGCATTATCTGGGGAGCTAATGGAAATATCACCACTAGCTCAGATATAGGTCAGGGACAAACTAATACAACGAACATGGTGGCAAACGATCCAACAGAAAATGCGGGTACCATTTGCAATGACCTAATAGATTCCGATGGCTATGATGACTGGTACCTTCCTTCGGAGAATGAATTGGCTGCAATGTACGATAACCTCAAAGCAAAAGGACTCGGAGAATTCACGAGTGCATATTACTGGAGTTCAACAGACAACCAGTCCGACCGTGCTGAAGCCATTGACTTTACTAGCGGAAATAAAGCCAGCGGATCAAATCGAAACAGAACCAATACCTATCGAGTCAGAGCCATTCGCTCCTTCATTTCAGCACCTGAATAACCAAAAACTTACTAAGTCAGCCAAGGCCATCGATTCATCGGGATCGGTGGCTTTTTTATGGCGTCATTGCGAGGAAGAATGACGAAGCAATCCCCCTCCAAATCAAAAGATCACTTCGTACCTCGCGATGACGCTGTATATCTTTGCCGTGATGACCGAAGTAGACATTTTAATAATTGGGGCAGGCCCTATCGGACTTGCAACCGGTATTGAAGCCGAAAAGACTGGTAAGTCTTATGTAATTGTAGACAAAGGCTGCCTAGTCAATTCGCTCTACAACTACCCTAAGAACATGACCTTCTTTTCTACTTCAGAATTGTTGGAAATTGGAGGAGTTCCGTTCATTTCGCATAATCCCAAACCTACGCGCTCAGAAGCGTTGGAGTATTATCGGAGAGTAGCCATGTCGTGGAAACTAAATACTCGGCTTTATGAAAAAGTAGAAACAGTCGTCAATGAAAACGATGAATTCCTGACTCAAACCTCCGAAGGTGTCATCAAATCAAAATACATGGTGCTGGCCACCGGCTTTTACGACTTGCCCTACTTGCTGAACGTGCCAGGAGAAGAACTCCCAAAAGTGAAGCACTACTACGACGAACCACACCCCTACTTCGACATGAATGTGGTGGTAGTTGGTGCCGCAAACTCCAGCGTGGACGTAGCGCTTGAAGTCTGGCGTAAAGGCGCCAAATCAGTGACAATGATCATTCGAGAGTCGGAAATCAACTCTCGCGTGAAATACTGGGTACGCCCTGACATTGACAATCGAATCAAAGAAGGATCCATCAAGGCGTATTTCAATTCCTCAATCACACAGATCACGGCCACCATAGTTGAATTTGTCACACCAGAAGGAACCAAAGTCATTGACAATGATTTCGTACTGGCCATGACTGGCTACCAGCCAGACTTCACTTTTCTAAAGCATCTCGGAGTTGAAATTGGAACAGACGAATTCAAAACGCCTCGCTATGATGAGCAAACTATGGAGACCAATGTGCCGGGCATCTACCTGGCCGGTGTGATCTGTGGTGGTCTGAAAACCAACAGTTGGTTTATCGAGAATTCCAGAGTGCATGCGGCGATGATTTTGGAGGATATCAATTCAAAGGGCTAGTTACCTTTGCATCCTTGATGAAAAAAATCGCTTTCTATACGCTCGGCTGTAAGCTCAATTATTCTGAGACCTCCTCTATTTCCAGAATGTGCGAGGACAAAGGCTATGAAAAGGTGGACTTTTCAGCAAATCCTGATGTGTTCGTGATCAATACCTGCTCGGTCACCGACAATGCCGACAAGAAATGCCGAAAGATCGTGAAGGAAGCCAAGAAAATTTCTCCAAATAGCTTCGTCACGATCATTGGGTGCTATGCTCAATTGAAGCCCAAAGAAATTTCTGAAATCCCAGGAGTGGATGCGGTGCTGGGAGCAGCCGAAAAATTCCAACTTTTCGAACATCTCGATGACTTCACAAAGGGTGGTGTTTTTGCCTCGGAGATCAAGGAAGCCAAAGCCTATAATTCTTCCTATTCGATTGCAGACAGGACGCGCACTTTCCTCAAAGTGCAGGACGGCTGCAACTACGGTTGCGCCTTTTGCACGATCCCGCTTGCCCGTGGCAAAAGTCGCAGCGACACCATTGCTCATATAGTCGCTCAAGCCCTAGAAATTGCCAAAACGGAAGTAAAAGAAATCGTATTGACAGGAGTGAACATCGGAGATTTCGGAATACAGGATGGCAAGCGAAAAGAAAAGTTCATCGACCTCATCAAGGCACTGGACGATGTTGATGGTATCGACAGATTTCGGATTTCATCGATTGAACCGAATCTACTTTCCGATGAGATCATCGAATTTGTGGCTCAATCGAAGAAATTTGTTCCTCATTTCCACATACCGTTACAGTCTGGTAGCGACAGTATCTTGAAAAGCATGAATCGTCGCTATCTCAGCGGACTGTATAAAATGCGTATCGAGAAGATTAAGAAGCTCATGCCTCACTGCTGTATCGGCGTAGATGTGATTACTGGCTTCCCGGGTGAGACAAACGAGGAATTTCTTACTACTTATAATTTCTTAAACGAACTGGACGTTTCGTACCTCCACGTATTTACCTATTCGGAGCGACCAAACACCGATGCAGAAAAGATGGATGGTGTAGTGCCCCCAAAGACTAGGCAAGATCGATCTAAAATGCTTCGGACTTTGTCAGAAAAAAAGCGCAGGTATTTCTACAATCAACACCTCGGCAAAACATACCGAGTGCTTTTCGAGGATGATGTGGAGAACGGCCAGATGCACGGGTTTACCGAAAATTACATTAGAGTGGGCGCCAGATATGATCCCTTACTGATCAATGAAATCATGGAGGTGGAGCTGAGCGAACTCAATCCTTCTGGACACGTGGATGTTATCGAGCCTGCTAGGGATTTTATCGATTTGAAGATGGGTTGATTAGCTAATTTGAAGATGGACAATCTTCAGCATCATCAAATTGATTAATTTTCAAATCTTCAAATCAAACCCATGAAAATAATTTGTATTGGCAGAAACTACGCGGACCATATTTCCGAATTGGGAAACGAAAGGCCTAGCGAACCTGTCGTCTTTATGAAACCCGACACGGCCATTCTGAGAAAGAACGAACCCTTCTATCATCCAGAATTCTCGAATGACATTCATCACGAAGTAGAAGTACTGGTCAGAATTGACAGAGAAGGGAAATCAATAGATCCCGCATTTGCAGGAAATTATTTCTCAGAAATAGGACTCGGGATTGATTTCACAGCCCGGGATATTCAAACCAAGGTCAAAGAAAAGGGCCTCCCTTGGGAACGCGCGAAAGCCTTCAATGGATCAGCACCTATATCACACTTTATTTCTAAAGAAGGTTTTGATCTTAACGACCTTAACTTTCGGTTAGAGAAAAACGGAGAAGCCGTGCAGGAAGGCAACACCTCACTTATGCTATGGAACATCCATGATGTGCTGGCTGAAATCTCCAAATTCATCTTTTTGAAAAAAGGGGACATTATCTTTACAGGAACGCCCAAAGGAGTCGGCTCAGTAAAAATTGGTGATCGCCTTACGGGCTATATCGAAAACCAGCAAATGTTCGATTTCGAAATAAAATGACCAACAAAAAGCAAAGAACCATTCGTGATCTCAAGCCGTGGCAGCAAAGCCTAAACCGAATCATTTTTGGGGTGGATACTCCAGCAGGAAAGTTATTCGACGTGATATTGTTATGGGCCATTCTGGCGAGCGTTATTGCCGTCATGCTCGAAAGTGTGAGGGAAGTCAAAGATGCAAACGAAACGCTCTTTAAGGTTCTTGAATGGTTCTTTACAGCCATTTTCACATTTGAATACATAGCCAGACTGGTGTCCACACCGCATCCAAAAAAGTATGTCACCAGTTTCATGGGAATCATAGATCTGCTTTCGATCATGCCTACATTCATCGGAATGTTTGTGAGCGGAACGAGCAGCTTGATGATCATTCGATCCATCAGGCTGATCAGGGTGTTCAGGGTACTCAAGCTCACCCACTTCATGGGAGGAGCCAATCAAATAGGGAATGCCCTGTATGCCAGCAGGTACAAAATTATTGTCTTCTTAGGAACAGTGGTTTGTGTGACAACCATAGTCGGCACACTCATGTACCTGATCGAAGGGGCGGAGTACGGCTTCTCAAGTATCCCAAGAAGTATCTATTGGGCCATCGTGACAGTTACCACAGTTGGGTATGGTGACATAGCCCCCGGGACCATCCTTGGTCAGTTTTTAGCTTCATGCCTTATGATCACTGGTTACGCCATTCTGGCGGTACCTACAGGCATAGTCACAGCGGAGATGGTGAATGCAAATAACAAACTGGATACCTGTAAAGAATGTGGCGAGCAGCTCACATTTGATAAGGCAAAGTATTGTCATAATTGTGGAACTAAAATTCCTGAAAAAGACATTGAGCAATTCCAGAATGAAGTGATGTAGTACTTCCGTAATTCATAAAAACGATATCAAAAATGAAATTGTCCAAAGGTGACCAAGCTCCTGACTTCACAAGCACAGACCAAGACGGAAATCCAATTAAATTATCCAATTTCAGGGGTAAAAAAATTATCCTCTATTTCTATCCAAAAGACAATACCCCAGGCTGCACCGCAGAGTCCTGCAACTTGAGGGATAATTATCAGGAACTTCAAAAACAAGGCTATGTCGTCTTGGGAGTGAGTTCAGACTCTGAAAAATCCCACAAAAAATTCATAGAAAAGTACGAATTGCCCTTTCCACTAATTGCGGACACGGACAAATCGGTGCATGAAGCCTACGGCACATGGGGAGAGAAATCCATGTATGGCCGAAAATACATGGGCACGTTCCGAACCACCTTCGTCATTGACGAAAATGGCAAGATCTCGGAGGTCATTGAGAAGGTGAAAACGAATGATCATACTGCTCAGATATTGAATGTATGATGATCATACTCCGGGTCACTGAGTCCTCACATGAGTATGGAAAATGATATCTATAAATACGCCAATGATATATTTGACCGCAGAGAATTCAAAAAATACCTGGAGTACTTCCACTCCGACATACGACCTAATTCGAAAAAAATTGGGGCGCATTTCTACAGACGAGCAATTCTCAGTGCACAGAATATCCATCAACCAAGGTTAGCCATTGATTTAGCCAATGAAGCCTTAACTATTCACCCCGAAAATGTATCCATATTAAACCTGCTTGGGAACCTACTTTTCGAGGAAAACCTTATCGACGAGAGCCGTGAAGTCTACCAGAAAGTGCTGGAGATAGATGCTAGAAATGAACTAGCGAAAATCTGGCTGGCGAGAGTCTTCAGAAAAATTGGAGACCCTATTCAAGAAAAAAAATTGTACGAAGAATTGCTGGACGAATCCCACAATGAGATCGCCCGATTCTCACTTGGAAGAATTGCTTCAGAAAATGAAGATTGGCCACTTGCCCTTTACTACTTGGCAGAAATTGATCTCCCTGCTACTAATCCCTGGAGATGGCACACCAAAGCCAATGCACTTTTCTACAACGGCCATGTAACTGAAGCCCTGGACCTACTCGATAAAGGCATGGCCACTTGTAAAGACCGGCTCGTGTTGGTTGAGCGTAAAATTTACTTTCTCAACGAACTGAATAGACAAGAGGAAAGCTGGGAACAAATTGCACACGAAACCAACCTGAGCGAACGGGAGATTTCACTAGTGAAGGCGAGGACTTATCGCAGTAGTTTCAATTTCAATGAGGCCATTCGATACTACTCCATAGCTCTGGATATAGCATTTGAAATACCCACAACGCTGGATATTGTCGAATGCCTGATACAGGTCGGCCAAGAAGAGCAAGCCCTAGAAAGGCTAGGGCTGATTGTGCATCAAATGAGTGCCACTTCAAATGCCAGATTTTGGAATCTTTATGCACGCCTACTTGACAAAGCCAACCACCAAGCGTGGGATCAATTGCTTATAAAAATGGCCGAAGTAGGATTGAGTGTTATCACCCTTCTTACCTATGTCAATATCCTTGAGGAAAAGAATCTCCTCTCGGCTGCCATCAAATTTTGCCAGCAGATTATTGATTCGCCTCACCAATCCATGCAAGTCCAAATTCAGGCAGCTTTTGAAAAGCTCCGGCTGAGTAATGGTCTGAAGCTTCGCATGGCTTCTGAATGTGATTACGAGGAAGAAGAAAGGAAAATTCAGGACTGGGCTATAGAAAGACTAAAAAGTGATGAGAAAACGAGAAGATGGATTCAATCCAACGTTGAGTACTTGGATCATCTACCTGCCAAGGGTAAGCTTCTGTCCACGCGAAATAACCCTGATCAAGCGTTTTGGGTAGCTCAGGAAATCGTAAATGCAATAGAGAATAAAAGACCTTTTTCTTGGATACGGCTAGGGGACGGTGAAGGGGTGTTTCTGCCTTACCCAGAGGAACTTAAAAAATTCAAGCTGGATGACAGTGTTGATATGCAAAAGGTGTATTTCGGAACAACGCTGGTGAATGAGTCGGATCTTGAAGAAATTGAGATTGAGCTTTCTAAATCAATTGAAACTGCTGACATTCTGGGTATTGCCGATATACAAAGGGTCTGCCGAGTCATAAACGTAAATACTAAGGAGCCTTTCGAGCGACTTACACGAGGCATTCTAAATGTCAACAGGTTAGCACCCCTTTTGTGTAATGATGGTCAAATAGTAACCTCTGCTGAGCTGCATCAGGAATTCGAAATGTGGGGACTCTATTCCTGGATATTCAACCATGTAGAATCTTGTAATCTGATTACCTGCCACGATGATTTACCGAATGCCCTGAAAGCAAGGTTTAGCATCAATACGGATGAGCTAATTCTTCTGCCGCCAGAATTCAAGTGGAAATCCTTATCAAATAAAGAGATATATAAGCCACACTACCCCGATGAGTTTTACAGAATTTGCAATGCCCTCTCACAACCGCACAATGGTAAAATTTTCTTGGTGGCCGGTGGATTGCTGGCAAAAGTCTACTGCAGAATCATAAAGGAAAATGGGGGTATTGCGCTCGATATTGGCAGCATGGCTGACTACTGGCTAGGCTACCAAACGAGAAATTTTCCCGTGATCAGCAATACGAGCCGAATCAGTAGGTTCATCGACTACTTTCCAAATAGAAAAAACTACGTATTTGCTCAGGAACAGCCATTAGACCATCCAAAAAATCGCTATTTGATAGCTGCAGCCGGAGATGGTGTCCGTTGGAAAAATTACCTAAATCGCAAGAAGCATCTCATAGAGATCGGAGGAGAAACTTTAGTAGAGCGCACGATCAGACAAATCAGGGAAGTAGATGAAAGCGCGGAAATCATTCTCATAGGCAAGGATACTAGCTATCAATTTGAAGGGGCTATTACCTGTACGCCCGACTTCATGACGTCTGCCTTATTTAACAAAAAACCTGCAATATTCGCCACACGCGAACTTTGGAATTCAGGTGGAACTACCACGCTACTTTTTGGAGACACCTTCTACAGCACCTCATGCATAAAAAGAATAACTGAGCTAGCGGATACACACACCACCAAGTTCATAGGACGGTCATCAGGAAGTAAGCTCACCGGCAAAATTTACGGTGAAATATTTGCCATCCGATTTGATGCAGCACAGATTCCCACCTTAGATCAAGCTCTGTCAAGGCTCAATGAGCTTCACGAACTAAACAAACTTGATCGATTCCAGGGATGGCACCTTTGCAGATATCTTGGGAAAATACCCTTGGAAGCCTCAGACGTATCCAATGATTTCATAGAAATCCACGACTTCACGGATGATTTTGATTTCCCAATCGACTATCACAAATGGAAAGAGGCGGTAGAAAAAGAAGTGGGGCCAATTGAGGGAGCCAAGGTGAGAGACCTTTAGCCTCATTTATCCGTCACTCTTCGGTTTTGGTTCAGGCTGGTCCGGCTTTTCCTCAGGTGTTTTGCTGTTTGGCAGCTCGTCTTTATTACGAAGCGGACTCAGTATTTTATCCTTCTTATCAATCAGATTTTTGCCTGCACTTTCAAGATTGAATCGCTCATTTAATCGGTTCCAAACACTCTTCCCCACCTTCTCTACAAACTCACCGAAGGATTCTGTTTTCTCTGCTTTCTCTGCTCTCTTCTCTTGTTGTTCAGGCTCTTTTTGCTGCGACTGAGCCAAGGCACTACCACCTACACTGATGGCCAGGAACAAAAATAATAAACGCAATAGGGTCTCAGGCACGCGCTAAAATTAATAAACAGATTTCTGTTATACTCTCAGATGACCACAAGATAACTAAGGTTGCATGTTGGAGTTAGTACTCAAAATCCAATCCCAGCCTTTCTTTTAGTGCTTGTAATGCCGGATTTTCTTTGACCATGAAATCATACTTATCCTTACTCGTATATAATTTCTGCCCCTCCTTTTGCTCCCGAACCGATTTAGTAAGAAATATCAAATCATTGTGTAGCTCCTTACGCAAATGCTGAACCAGCTCCGCCTCAAATTTTTCCAATATGTTGATTTCCAGCTGACTACCCAGCATGATGGTAATTTCATTACCCGGCTTTTTCACCAGTTCCCTACTTAGAACCAGTTTCTCCGCATCTCCCGCCCCTTGCTCTAACCTGTGAATGTTGAATTTCTGCCATGCCATCCGTACGGCCTCCTGATCAAATTCATTTTCCTTTTTTGGATCGGCAGAACCGGCCTCCTCGGTTTTCTCTACTCTCCTCCTTGTAAGAGAAGGCGTCTCTTTCTTGCCATCGGATGGCCTCTCTACCAAAATCCCACTCCACGCCTCTCCCCTCACCGCTTCAATACTTTCTACTTTGTCCTTTCTACTTTCTTCTCCCCCC
>CAYORY010000063.1:0-10549 GCA_964406435.1 uncultured Roseivirgaceae bacterium
CGATTAGGCCGGGGAAAGACACCCTACCTCAAAGACCAGTCACTTAATTTCACCCTGAATCCGTGACACTACCCAGAGCTATCCCTAAATTTCGACACCTCATGATCCAAGCTTAAAGGGCAGAAGCTCAGTGAGATGTGGCAGTCCCGACTTTGTCGGGATTAGCAATTTCAGATCTCTGATCTAAAATTAAGCTGCCATGGCGTATTTAGATTCGCCAATTATTGTTCGATCAATTTGATTGCGGATGTATGATCAGCACCCGACATGCTGGCGTACCATTTACACTTCCTGTCAATTCCGGTCGGTCCCAAAACTTGTCTCGACTGTGTCGGGATCAATGAACGGATCGCAAAGATAACCAGATAGCTAGGCCAATCTGGTATGTTGTACCCCTAAACCGAATATTTAATTCACTCAATTCATCCGCTTTTGGTATCATAGCGGCGTGAAATTTCTTCAAATACTGCTTATCTGCTTTGCATGGTCTGTTTCGGGGCAGTCCTATGAGGAGGCTATTCAGAAGGCTGACAGCATGACCCGCAGGTATGCCAACCAAATTTTTAATAAGGCGGGCGTTGTAGGCGTCTTCTACGCAGGCAAGGACACGATCATGGCACATGGTCGAATCAATGGCCTGGGGAGAAAAGCGGACAAGGACGATGTGTTCCAAATAGGTTCGGTGAGCAAAACCATCACCGGACTGATGTTTGCGCGAGCACTGGAGGAGGGCTGGTTCGAGCTGGATGATTCTATTGCTCCTTTTTTGGACATCAAAGAAAAGCACCGAAGCAAATTCGATTCGGTGACGTTTCGTCAGGTCGTCACGCATACGGCCGGATTGCCCAATAACACGCTAGATGTTCTCGGCCCTTCCTTCCTGGCGGGAGCGGGGGTTGGGGTTATCAAAAACCAACTCATTTTGGCTCCTCTGGGGGCACCCGCTTTGGTGATCTACTTACCTTGGCATGCGGCGTTTGTGCCACCATTGCCGCATTTTGCCACATACGGCCGGGGCTCTCGTCGCACCGATCTCCACTATACCAAATTGAAAAAACATAAAGAATTTAAGTATTCCAATGTGGGATTTGGTGTGCTGGGCAATATACTGGCCAGGCATCATGAGACCAATTTTGAGGGGCTCCTTCAGCAGGAGTTTTGTGAGCCTCTTGGCCTTGAGGAAACATCCACGCAACCAAAAAACTTACCTAAGGGCAGTTATGCCACCCCCCACGATTTCTTCGGAATACGGACGGTAAGAACGCAATTTGCAGAGTGGGGAATGGAAGGAGCCGGAGATATTAAAATGTCTGCAAAGGATTTGATGGTGTATTTGCGGATGCAGTTTGACAATGACCACCCCATGTCCTCGGCCGTGCAGTTTCAGCAGGAAACGCTTTTTGAGCAGGATCATCCGAAGCACCCCGAGGTGGCTGCCGTGGGAATAGGTTGGCTAAAGGATATTGAGGAGGACGGTACCGAAATTCTGTGGCATCACGATCACCTGCTTGGCACGAGTGCGTTCATTGGATTTTTGCCGGAAAAGCAAATTGGCATTTTCATTTTGGCGAATAATGCCAAAGATCGCAAGCTGACTAAGTTGGGTTTCTGGTGGCTCAGGGAGCAGCTATAAAAAAGCAGGCTGTCATTGCGAATGCAATGACAGCCTGTTTTGGATTTATGCTTTCTTACAAAGTGATGCCAAAAGTGAAGGCATGGAGGTTGGCGCCATTTGGCCCCTTGTTCGGAGCGAATGCCTGGTTCAGGTCGTACAGCACGAAGAAGTCCACAGATCCAAAACCCACCTGACCTCTGACTCCATATCGGAAGTTTTCAAGGTAGAAATGGTCGCTCTCTTTGGTTCTGTCGCGGTTGCCTCCGTCTTCGAAAACAAACTTAGACCTGGAGCCTAGCCGGTAGCTGGCGTACATGCCGCCTCCTATTCTGAATCCTTCTTTTCTGTAGCTCTTGAAGGTGAATCCCTCTCCTTTGGTGGCACTTACTCGTCTGGATCCTTTGGAGAAATCGAGCACTGGCACCAGGCTGACATTGATGTAAGTGGCGGATAGTTTGCTTTTCACTCCGGCTGCTTCTGCGGGCAGTGCATCTACCATCTCTACTTGCGTGTCTCCTTTGGTGAATTGGAAGTTGGTGTCTTCCAGTTTCCAATTGTACATGTTGAATCCACCGCCCCATTCGAGGAATATCGGGCCTGCTACTTTGGTGCTATTGATCCAGTTTATTCCCACGTACCACGACCCCCAGGGCTTCACGGCGTAGGGCTCGTTGTTTTCATTAGGCAGTCGGCCGTTTTCTACCCAGTTATTCAGACCTATTTCCACATTGAAGACGTGCCGTGTCCTGTCCGAATTTTCCTTCACGTAGGAGTACTTTTTCAAGTCCAGATCATTGCCGTCATAATGCTCCAACTCATCTAATTTGTCGGGATCCAGCGCCAGTTCCATGCCTCCGATTCTGATTCTGATTTTATCCAGGTCTTCTTCGGTGATCAGCACCGTGTCCCCTTCGGCCACCCCTTCACCAAACAACACCTTGGGGCTGTCGATCAGGTACTTGCTACCGTCTTTGTTTTCCAACTCCATGTAGTCCACATTGCTACCCTGCACCGAGGCGTTAAGGTCTCGAATCATTTCATTGATGTCGTATGCTTGTAGCTTTTTCAGTTCTATTCTGTCCTTTGTGTAAATCACGATTCGGCTGCCGTTTTCCAGCTCTATGATCACCGTGTCTCTTTCCAAAGGTTCCATGCTGTTGGTGGCATTGGCTACCGCCGGCATCAAGGCTACCATTCCTAAAATTAAAAGCGTTTTTATCGTTTTCATGTGTCCGTTATTTTGAGTCTAATTATTAATTCCGTTAAAAAAATTGTTCTTTGTTTCGCGAATACTCGCAATCATATCTCCTGGTGAAATCTCTCTAGCCTTGGCAATTAGTTTCCCCATTTTAGTCTTGTCGTCAGTCTTCAAAGTGTCAGGCTCTGGCTGACTGCTGGCGATGTAGGTGATCTGAACTGATAGCTGAGGAAGCAAGGCCGCTTCGTCCACCTCTTCGATGATTTCGGGTTCCGGCATTTCGATCAATGCCAAGGATTCAATGGGATGAATCTCTGGAGCGTCCAGTAGTTCTATTGTTTCAGGCTCACTTGTCTTTTCTACTGCTGCGAATTGCCGTGAACTTTTTTGATTTCTAGTTGGAGTAGTCTTCTTCTCAACAGGTACCGTTTCTACCTTTTCAAATACAGGCAACTCAAACACCGGAGTTCCTATTTTTACGGGGTGGTCAGGGTTGATATACACCACTTCCCCGGTAGTAGTAGAATTATCATTTAGTTGAATCACTGCCACGGCTGATACAGCTAGAATCAAAATGGCTGCCGCCACGCGCATCCAAACTACAGGACGCTTTTTGCCTTTTAATTCTGCACTAATTTGATTCCAGGCTTCATCGGTTGGAGGCGTTTCGTGCCTCGCGAGTTTATCCTGAAACAACTGATCTAATTTTCTATTTTCCATAACTCACTATCTCTTTTACTTCATTTTCTAATTCCACCAATTGCTTTTGCAAGAGCTTCCTGGCTCTGTTCAGTTGGGATTTTGATGTGCCGGTACTTATGCCCAGCATGTCCCCAATTTCTTCGTGCTTGTAGCCCTCAATCGCATAAAGGTTGAAAACTGTCCGATAGCCAACCGGTAAATTTTCTATCAGCTTCAAAAGCTCTTCGGCGTGCATGCTGTCTGCTAGTGCTTCAAATTTTGGTTCTTCCTTCACTTCATCAATGTCCGTGTGCAGCGCCATGTTCTTGTGTTTCCTCAGGTACATCAGGCTCTCATTCACCATGATGCGCCTGATCCACCCTTCAAAACTTCCTTGCTCCTGAAACTGTCCAACGTTCTTGAAAACCTTCACCATTCCTCCGACCATCACGTGCTCGGCTTCCATTCGGTCCTTTATATACCGAATGCAAACAGTCAGCATCAGGGACGCGTACTTGTCGTAGACCGCCTTCTGGGCGCTGGACTTTCCTTTTTTGCAGTCCTTGATGAGTTCTCTTTCTTTCACGGATGTGTTTAATCGCAACATGGGTCAAGCTTCACAGGGTAGATGTCCTGTACGCAGGAATGGTTGCGCGGGTAAGAAAAAAAATATACGAGCTTCATTGTTAGCTCGTTAGCGGTTGTAAATTACGTCAACTCATAATCCAAAATGAAAAGATTGATTCTCATATTATTCCCGTTATTCCCGCTCACCCTACTTGCGCAGGAAGGGATTGATTTTCAGGAGTTATCCTGGGATCAGGCATTGGCAAAAGCCCGGCAGGAACAAAAGTTGATTTTCATGGATGCGTACACCACGTGGTGCCAGCCGTGTAAGACGCTGGAGAAGTATACGTTTTCTGACCCTTCGGTGGGGGCGCTATACAATGCTTCCTTTATCAATGTACGCTTTGACATGGAGCAATACCCCGGTTTGGAGTTGGCAGAGAAGTATGGCGTGGACGTGTACCCCACACTACTTTTTATCAATGGCGATGGAGCCTTGGTGCATCGGGGATGCGGTGCGATAGAAGTGCCCGATTTTCTGGACTTAGGTAAAACTGCTTTGTCGAGCGATGGCAATTTGCTGGCGATGAAGCAGAAGTACGAATCAGGTGACCGCACAGCGCCCCTTATCGATGAATACATAGCGGCTTTGGGGGCGGCTTGTCAAGACGTTGATCAGTTTTTGTCCGTTCATTTTAAGGAGATCACTGAGGGGGATCTAATCAAAAAGGAAAACTGGGATGTGATCAGGGATTATGTTTTCGATGTGTATGGGAGGGAATTTTTGTACGTTTTGAAAAACCAGGAGGCTTTCAGCCAAGCTCACGGCCAAGACGAAGTGCAGGATAAGATTTTCGATACATTCATGATCACGTACTCTGAATTGAGTGAGACGGATGTATCCTTATTTGCCATTAAGTCGCTGAGGTATTTGGCCTCATCGCATGAATTCGAACGGCAGCAAGAAGTCGTGGACTATTTGAACTTTGGTCTTGGGGAAATCACAGAGGATTGGGAGCTCTATGCCGATGGTGCGATGGGCTTTGTGGAGCCAAGGTCGGAAGACCCAGCGTTGGTCATGGATATTGCCTGGAAATTTTACTTGTTTGTGGAGGACAACACCAAACTTCTGGCTGCTCTCAACTGGACGAAATACGTTCTGGAAAACAATGAACCACAACCTGCAGCGATAGATACCTATGCATCGCTACTTTATAAAATCGGAAGAAAGGCAGAGGCTGTAAAGTTTAGCGAGCAGGCCCTGGAGCTAGCCAAAAGCTGGGGTGAGGACACAAAGCATTTTGAACATCAATTGGCGAAATTTAAAAGCGGCAAGTAAGTATGATTTTTCAGCTTCCTATTTATGTTTTAATAGTTGTTTGTGCCACTTGGGTCATTTATGATGTGTGGGTTTATGGGAAACAGGACAAAGCCATCAAAGTGCTTTGGACGGTGCTGGCTCTGACTTTCAGCATCATTACGGCGATCGTTTATGCAATTGGACGGGGAAGGCGAAAATAAATGGATGATCGTGAGGAGATGAAACGAGGCTAAGGGATTTTGTTTGAAAACTGCAAGCTCGCACTAGCGAGGGGCTCGTTACAGAACCGGAGCATTATCCATTTAGCAGTACCATTGATTATAGCGGTGGAAAAGGAATGATTTCTATTAAATTCATAGAATGATTACCAAGCTACAAGCTTGTTGCAATGATGCTCACAAGTTACGCTGCGCTAAACTTGCGGCATTGGGGTGATGGAGAATAGAAAGCACACGCGACACGCGTGCGCTAGCGAGGGTTTTGTAGATGAGCCGAGGGAGTGGAAATATAGTAGTGCAAAAGATTATGAAGGTGAAAAGGGACTTATTGATGTTGTATTTTTGGAATAATTGGTCTCAGCGAGACGCTAAGACCAGAAGAGATGTTACTTCCCAAATGATAAAATTTTTTCAAAGTATTTCATTCATTGTGGCCTTACTATCTTGTCAAATGGGAGATAAGACTGCCGATAATGAGGAATCCGATACTAAAGTGTTGGGAAGTAATACCGATTTAAGGTTTCCAGAAATTGTATTGTATAATACTCAAATGGATTCATCAAAGGGGGAGATAAAAGGCCCGGCAATAGATTATATGGATTCAGAGGTTGAGCTAATGTATTTGGCGGGCGCGAAAGTTGTTTGTTTAAACATATTTAGCAAGTACGCCCCTTCAAAACCTTGGGAAAGCAATACAATTGTAAATAATGTTGTTCTTCCCATATTTCTAAATGAATCGAATGGAATTTCAGTTCTTCAGTACTCTAAAAATTTTACATTTGATTCAATATCATATGGGTACTCTCCCGAATACCCGGAAGGAATTGTAAATTTTGACACATATAAAATCATTAATGGTGATACCATTAATTCGATGGCCTTAGAAGCAGTCAAAAAATTTAATCTAACCCAATACGATAAGTTGTTAAAACTACCCCCAAAGACCTCTATAAATATTCACAGTTGGTCTCCTAGTGATTTCACTTTTTTAGGTTCTGCCTCAAATATTTCAACAACGGAAGAACTCACTTCATTAGTTGAAAATAGAATTGCAATAATTGGTGATTTTCATTCATATAAGGACGACCGAAATGTAGTAAATTATAATGATCAAAAAATTTTTGGCACTGTCCTGTTAGCAAATCAGATTCTAACTTTGTTGAACAAGAACCTACCCTAGCTAGTCCCCCCCCACTGGTCTTAGCGTCTCGCTGAGATCAAAATATTGATAGCTTTAACGCATGGCCAGAAAGTATGCAATCAGAGATCAGGAGAAATTTTATTTCGTAACCTTCACAGTAGTCCATTGGATAGATGTGTTTATAAGAAATGAATATCGAGACATATTTGTCGACAGCATTAAATATTGCCAAAGGGAAAAAGGTCTGTTAGTTGGTGCATGGTGTTTAATGACCAGCCATGCTCATTTGATTATAGGGACATCAGGCGAAAATAAACTAGAAGACATCATCCGAGACTTAAAATCTTTTACATCAAGGCATATAAGAAAGGAAATGGAAGCGAGCTCGAATGAAAGTAGGAAAGAGTGGATACTAAGAGCAATGTATAAAACTGGACATGCGAAATCCAACAATAAAGATTTCCAATTCTGGCAACAACACAATCATCCTATCGAAATGAATACCAATGAAATAATAGATTCAAGGATCAGATATGTTCACCAAAATCCAGTCATTGCAGGTTTTGTAGATGAGCCGAGGGAGTGGAAATATAGTAGTGCAAAAGATTATGAAGATGAAAAGGGACTTATTGATGTTGTATTTTTGGAATAATTGGTCTTAGCGAGACGCTAAGACCAGAAGAGAGAAATTACAACTGAAGATGAATTTAAACAGCGGAATTCTGGAATTTATCATTAAAAACGTCAAGCGAGCACTCATTTTATTCGGTATTGTGATACTGCTCTTGACAGGATTTCAATCGGCAAAGAAAGAATATCATTTGTATCAATATCCTGAGTACACTTTTGGAACAATTGACTCAATTCAATTTGATGAGCAAAAAGACAAAACCGCTTTTTATTCGTTTTATGCAAAATCGCATATATGGAATGGTAAAGCTCATTTTGACTACAAAAGTCCCCAAAAGGTTGGTCAACAAATCAGAGTTAAGTATTCCTCTCGAAATCCCACATATAACCGAATTCAAAGGTGACCCCCCCACTGGTCTTAGCGTCTCCCCCACTGGTCTTAGCGTCTCGCTGAGACCAAAATATTGATAGCTTTAACGCATGGCCAGAAAGTATGCAATCAGAGATCAGGAGAAATTTTATTTCGTAACCTTCACAGTAGTCCATTGGATAGATGTGTTTACAAGAAATGAATATCGAGACATATTTGTCAACAGCATTAAATATTGCCAAAGGGAAAAAGGTCTGTTAGTTGGTGCATGGTGTTAAATGACCAGCCATGCTCATTTGATTACAGGGACATCAGGCGAAAATAAACTAGAAGACATCAAATAATTGGTCTCAGCGAGACGCTAAGACCAGAAGAGGTTTCTTCCTGATTATACTTCCCAACGTTAAGAATATGTCCAATTTCATGAAACAAATCCCAAATTAAATTTTTGTTGTCTCCATCAAGGTATGGATGAGCTCCTGGGTTGATGGTAATAGTCTTTAAATTGTCATCATAGTAGCAGGTGATTACAGCAGTACCTGTCGAATTATCGGAGATATCAATCTCATAACCTTGAGAATTAATTTTGTCTAAAACCTTAACAAAACATGTTTGAAAATCCTCGAGTCGATAAATCTCCAAAACTTTTTTAATCAGCATTCTGGTTTTTTCTTCACTTTTCATAATTAGGATTTAATCCTAAGGTTGGAATTTAGGCCTTTTCTCCGTTCCTGCCATGCTTAGCATGGTGGTTTCCTCCGCTAGTCCGAGTATGTCCGTTGCGCTGGTTGGAGAATGTAGCTCGGACCTTCAAAAAGAAACTAAATCGCCCAGCAGCCCCTAAAACTAGCCTCGATAGCAGCGGCATCCCGAACAGCCAAAGCCTAGAAAATCTGGGTGTTTCGGGATATAGCGGATAGCGAGTGTACAGTTTTTTAGATCGCCCCAAATCATCGCTCCAAAAACCTCTCACCTCACCCACAACTCCCTGAACTTCCTTCTCTCGTCGTACTTCTCGGCTTGCCATTGGGTATCGAATTTCTTGTTGCGGGTGTCATTACCCACGCCGGCCACATACATCCAGTTGCACCAGTTGGAGGCACAGTCGTAATCCGCGAGCATCTTTTCGAAGTAGTGGGCACCCAGTCGCCAATCCACGCCCAGGTCGTGCACGAGGTAACTGGCGGCATTTTGCCTGCCGCGATTGCTCATGAAGCCGGTCCTGGCCAGTTCGATCATGTTGGCATTCACGAAATCATCGGCCGTCTGTCCGACGATCCATTGTTGGAGTTTTTCTTCGCTCCTTGACCAGGAAACGTCTTTGTCCTGAATGCCGCCGATGAGGAAAAGCTTGCGGCCGTATCTCAGGCTCACGTACCGGAAGAACTCGCGCCAGAGCAACTCGAACTTGAGCCAGTAGGTGGAGATGTTCTTTTTCTGTTCGCGCTCGTACCGCTCGATTTCGGCATACATCTGAATGGGCGAGAGACAGCCCAGAGCCATAAACGACGAGAATTTGCTGGAGAAATCCGCGCCGACGAGTTGGTTTCGGGTGAATTTGTATGCCTCGATTTTGCGGGTGCCCCAGAGATAGTCGTGGAGGCGGGCCAGTCCGGCCTGCTCACCGCCTTTGAAAGGATGTGCCGAGCGCAGATCAATTTCTATTTCCAACTCAGGGATTTTGAATTGGCCAAAAGTCTGATTTGAGAAAGTGCCTGCCTGAAGTTCTTCCGGCTTTCTCGGTTGCCAATGCTTTTCCACTTTCTTGCGGAAGGAGGAGAAACCAAACGGAATCTTGTCAATGGAATAGGGTGCTTCCTCGGGGTTGATGAGGAATTGATCTTCGCGAAGCAAGAGTTCGATTTCCTTGGGGAGTTCGATTTCTTCCTGCACCTCGTTGTAGCCAACTTCCTTGCTGGCGTAGATTTTTTGGATGCCCAGTTGGGCCGCCAACTCGATCAGCACCTCGACCGGCTCTCCCTGAAAAATGGAGAGTTGGCCCCCTTTGGCTTGGATGCTGGCTTTTAAATCTTCGACTGATTCGAAAAGGAATTTCTTGCGATGATCTCCAAGCTGAGACAGTCCAACTTTTTTGCTAGTCGAGTGTTCCTGAGGGAAAATGAAGACTGGAATCACCTCGTAATTTTCGCGAAGCGCCTGATTCAGCGAGGGGTTGTCATGCAGGCGCAGGTTGTTTCGGAACCAATAGATCGCCTTGCTCATAGCTGCTCGATGTTTTTAAGGTAGTGGGCTGCCTGATCGAAGGTCTTGGTTTTTTCCTGCGCGTCCAGCTTGTCGAGCACGCGGTACATCATGCTCATTCGTTGGTTGTTGCCGAGCTTGTCTCGATTTCGTTGCAGGAAATCCCAGTACAAACTGTTGAATGGACAGGCCTTTTCGCCGTGCCTCGCCTTGTGATCGTAATGGCAATTTTTGCAGTAGTCGCTCATCTTGTGGATGTAGCTCGCCGACCCGGCGTAGGGTTTGGTCCCCACAATGCCCCCATCCGCGAACTGGCTCATGCCGCGCGTGTTGGTGATCTCCACCCACTCGAATGCGTCGATGTAAATGCCGAGGTACCACGCATCAACAGCCTTCGGATCAATTCCCGTGATCATCGCAAAATTGCCAGTGACCATCAGCCGCTGGATGTGGTGAGCATAGGCATGTTTTAGCGATTGGGAAATGGCATGAGAAACGCATTTCATTTTGGTTTCCCCTGTCCAGAAATACTCGGGTAGTTTGCGCGCTGCTTCAAAGAAATTCTTTTCACCAACCTCCGGCAGTTCCAGCCAATAAAGCGGGCGC
>CAYORY010000063.1:10559-10897 GCA_964406435.1 uncultured Roseivirgaceae bacterium
CCACGCTTCCCACTGCCCCCCCCGCGCCCCCTCCCAGCCAGACAACCGGCCGCATGGATTCGCTCCAGCCAAGAATCTGGCGGATGAATCCCTCGGCTTGGGAAATGTCAATTTGGTCGGATTGCTGCCATTTTTCTTCTACCGCTTTCACAACTTCCATGGGCGAGATCACCTTCACGTTCATGGCGAAACTCAACCGAGAGTGAAAGAGACTCCATGACCGATCGGTCAGCGCATCCTGATAATCGCCGAAATGGGGAAGCAGATTTTTGACGAAATAGTGGAGGACTTCCAGCGACTCGGTGCGGTTCTTTGGCCAAGGAAAATTGGCTGCATGG
>CAYORY010000064.1:0-10784 GCA_964406435.1 uncultured Roseivirgaceae bacterium
TAATGTCAAAAATTAAGATTGGTATAAACGGATTTGGAAGAATTGGCCGACTTGTTTTCAGAGTGGCTGTAGATAAGCCAAATTTTGAAATAGTAGGAATCAATGATCTGGTAGATGTAGAGTACATGGCCTACATGCTGAAGTACGATTCCACGCATGGAAGATTTAACGGGACCGTCGAAGTGAAAGACGGCAATCTGATTGTAAATGGTCAAACGATTAGAGTGACGGCCGAAAGAAATCCGGCTGATTTGAAATGGGGCGATGTAGGTGCTGAGTACGTGGTAGAATCCACAGGCCTCTTCCTTACCAAAGAATCTGCCCAAGGACACATAGACGCGGGTGCTAAAAAAGTGGTCATGTCTGCCCCCTCTAAGGACGATACACCAATGTTCGTTATGGGTGTGAATCAAGATAAATATTCGCCAGACATGGTATTCGTATCTAATGCCTCTTGTACCACGAACTGCCTGGCTCCTATCGCCAAGGTTCTGCATGACAACTTCGGCATCAAGGACGGACTGATGACTACAGTGCACGCTACAACTGCAACTCAGAAAACCGTAGATGGTCCTTCAATGAAGGATTGGAGAGGTGGACGAGGTGCAGGCCAAAACATAATTCCTTCTTCAACAGGTGCCGCTAAAGCTGTGGGAAAAGTAATTCCTGAGTTGAACGGAAAGCTTACAGGAATGTCTTTCAGAGTCCCTACGCCTGATGTTTCAGTGGTGGACCTTACTGTGAATCTTGAAAGAGGCGCTTCATATGAAGAGATCAAGCGAGTGATGAAAGAAGCTTCAGAGGGTTCAATGAAAGGAGTGCTTGGGTATACTGAAGAAGCGGTGGTTTCTAATGATTTCCTCGGCGATCCCCGAACGTCCATCTTTGATGCAGAGGCAGGAATCGCTCTTACAGATACCTTCGTGAAGGTCGTATCCTGGTATGATAACGAGTGGGGTTATTCTACTAAAGTGACTGAACTGGTCGAATACATGGCTAGTAAGGATTGAGTTGAAAAATACAATTGAATAAAAGAGAGTGTCTCAAAAGGCACTCTCTTTTTTTTGGTAAGAATGGAACAGGATGGTGAAATACCAGCAGCCCTGCCCTTTCAATGTGTTCGTCCTATAAACAATTCAACTAACCTTACGAGAATAAAAAAGAAGCTGCCTCTTTCGAAGCAGCTTCTTTTTGCATGCTGTGTGTCGAGTAGTTTACACTTTTGCCGACTTCACGGTCTTGATAATTCTACTAGCAATTTTATAAGGATCGCCATTCGCTGCTGGTCTTCTATCTTCCAGCCATCCTTTCCATCCTCTTTCTACAGTGGCAATAGGAATTCGAATGGAAGCGCCTCTATCCGAAACTCCGTAGCTGAAATCATTGATAGATGCAGTTTCATGGAGTCCTGTCAGTCGCTGATCGTTGTATGCGCCATATACGGCAATGTGCTCACTGACCACTGGTCGGAATGCCTCGCAGACCTTCTCGTAGGTAGCTCTGTCTCCACACGTTCTTAGCAAGCTATTGGAGAAGTTGGCATGCATACCAGAGCCATTCCAGTCCATGTCTTTGCCAAGTGGTTTTGGGTGGTACTCTATATAATAGCCGTACTTTTCAGTAAGTCTGTCCAGAAGATATCTTGCTACCCAAAGTTCATCGCCAGCGACCTTAGCACCTTTAGCGAATAGTTGGAACTCCCATTGCCCACAGGCTACTTCTTGATTAATTCCTTCAAAGTTTAGTCCAGCGGCAATGCACAAATCAGCATGCTCCTCGACCAAACCTCTTCCGTGAGAATTCTTTCCTCCTACAGAGCAGTAGTACATTCCTTGAGGAGCAGGGTATCCACCCACCGGAAAGCCTAGAGGTAATTGAGTCTGAGTATCCATGATGAAATACTCCTGCTCAAACCCAAACCAGAAATCATTGTCGTCATCATCGATGGTCGCTCTGCCATTTGACTCATGAGGAGTGCCATCTGGGTTCATTACCTCAGTCATTACCAGGTAGCCATTTATCCGATCAGGATCAGGATAAATCGCAACAGGCACCAAAATACAGTCAGAGGATCCGCCTTCAGCTTGTCTTGTAGAAGATCCATCGAATGACCAATTGCCTATTTCCTCCAATGTTCCTTTGAAATTCTCATGTTCCTCCACTTTCGTCTTGCTTCGGATGTTCTGAGTCGGCTTGTAGCCATCTAACCAGAGGTACTCTAATTTAATTTTTGCCATGATTGTTAATTGTGCGGTTTACTATTTTGATTCTTTCGGTTCCAAATTCCTTCATATCAGTTCCATTTTCATCAAATGGAAGGTGAATGAGTTGTATTTTCATGCAAAAATAGAAAGAATCATGTAATCGGTGAGTTATGCTTTTACATTTCAATCCATAATATTTAAGTTTTACAATATTCATATCTGAGCTGCTTCTTTTTTAAATAGAATTCAATCCGCTTTGCCAGAATGCCCTGTTTACCACATTTGGTTTAGTTTAGTTGATATGGAATTTGAAATAAGACAGGGACAAAAGACTGATTTGCCCAGACTCAGGGAGTTGATTGTCGAATTGGCCGTTTTTGAAAAAGAACCTAATGCCGTCACCAATACCCTCCAAATGATGCAGGAAGATGGCTTTGGATCGAACCCGATATATGGGTTCGTGGTTGCTGAATCAGCGGATCAAATTATCGGCGCTTCGATTTACTACTACAGGTACTCCACCTGGAAAGGAAAGCGACTTTATCTGGAAGATTTAATTGTGACGAACGAATACCGCGGTAAGGGCGTGGGCAAGGCACTCTTCGAAACGACCATTGAAATTGGAAGGGAAGCCAAATGTACTGGTATGATGTGGCAGGTGCTTGATTGGAATGAATCCGCTATTGATTTTTATAAAAAATACGATGCAGATTTTGACGACCAGTGGATCAACTGCTCACTGAATTTCTAAACTTCCTCGAGAACACTGCGAAATGCGAGGCATTTCTGACCAAATTTTATGATTACATCGCGTTGAAGCCCAGGCGCGTGCTCCATTAAATAATGATCCAACACAGCCATACTTTCTAGTTCGTATTGCACCGCATAGGTGATCCCGGACGCATCGGGTTGGTCATTGAGCATTCGCAAAATTCTATGCCCCTGAAAACAGCCCGTTTTGAGCACATTAGGAATATGCTCAGTTTTCATCCAACCCAACCACTGCCTCTCAATGTCGGCATCCACACTTACTGTTACATTATACAGGATCATAGTAATTTCTAATTTGTGAAAAGCGGAACTGGGCTACCTATTAAATTCTACAACTAATTTTATTTTATTATCAATTGACAAAATAAAAATACTTAGATTCGCTCTAAACCTAATCAATTCAGCTAACTGCTAGGTTGAGTACAATAAATAGTATTAGTAAAATTATAAGAGCAAGATGGCACAAAAAAGCGAAAAAGAAGAGTGGGGCCAAATCGAAGGTTTCTCCAATTACGAAATTTCTTCAAAAGGAAAAATCAGGAGTAAAACCAGGAAAGTATGGCACAAGGGCTCTCAGGTACACATGAAAATCAGAGGAAAGATGATGCGCCAGAGATGGAACAAAGTCTGCAAATGCTACTTCCTTGATTTGATCGATGACGAAAAGAAAAGAAGAACTGTCTATCCTCACAAGGAGACCGCTGTGACTTTTCTGAAAAATGACGATCCTGCAAAAACCATGATCGTGCACAAGGACAACAATCCAAGAAATAACAGCGTGGAGAACCTACAGTGGATGACTCCTTCTGAGCATATGAAGTGGCAATTTGAGGTT
Organism: uncultured Roseivirgaceae bacterium; assembly: GCA_964406435.1. Classification (GTDB taxonomy): domain Bacteria; phylum Bacteroidota; class Bacteroidia; order Cytophagales; family Cyclobacteriaceae; genus JAAEPI01. The sequence goes on from CAYORY010000064.1 coordinate 3,811, forward strand.
GGGAATAAAAATAACTTCAAGGTGTGGAAAACTCGCAAGAAGAGATACGCCAACGGGTTCAAACCTGACACGGTACTTCCGGGTAGACCAAGAAAATACCCAAAGAAAGAAGAAGCTTAATATTGGCTCAATAACAAAAAAAGAGGGTGGCTAAGAAGTCACCCTCTTTTTTTGTAAATAAATCGATCAACGCTTCTGCACTTTCAATCAGGTGTCTTCAAAAACAATGACCAAAAATCTCCCTTTGATCACCTAACCCAAGTCTTTAAAGCACCTTCACTTTCATTTCGCCCAATTTGGAATTCTTTATTGACTAAAGTTGTATGGCATTTGTAATCGCACCTTGAAAGAGATGAGTAGAGTCATTGAACGATATTATCCGCTGTTGCCAATAATCGGGATGGGAATTTATGTGATCGTTTTTACCATTGCCGCTTTGGACTATCCCGGCGGATCAGAAAATAATCCTGATACCGAAGGCTACAGTTTTTTTCACAATTTCTTATGTGATGTGATGCTGACCACCACCCCTGGCGGCATCAGTAATCCGGCCGTGCTACTTGCCACTATTTCTCATTTTATACTAAGCGCCACGATGATTACCTTCTTTTTCATCCTTCCTGAAATCTTCGATTGGTCCAACAAAAACACCAAAACGGTGAGGTACGCCGGTATGCTCACGATGACCGTCTTCATCTTCATGTACACCGCCCTACATGATCACATTGTGACTTTGACAGGCATACTCGGAACTGCAGCACTTATTCCATTTTTTATAGAGATGAGAAAATACCGAAATGGCGCGCTCAAATACCTCGCATACCTCTGTTTCCTTTTGAGCATCATAGTATTCTTCATTTTCGAAACGAAGATTGGAATATACTACCTGCCCTTTCTACAGAAAATCACCTTCTTTTTTGACGCATGGTGGGTAATATGGGTGAGCCTAATCGTGTGGCAAAAAAAATCGACAATGAATAACTTAGCCTTCCGTTAATCGAAGGGCTTTTTCTAATGTTATGCAAAAAAGAGTTAAAAGACTCATACTGGTTTTAGCTGTTGTCAAAAAGGTGGTCATTTTAATCGCTCTACTTGGTGGGGTTGAGCTGTACGGACAAACCCCAATAATCACCTATTATGATTCCACCAACCAAGTAATTAAGGAGAAATACTTTGTCCAGAATCACGATAGCTCGCTGGTACACGGAGAGTACAGGATGCTCGGTCTAAGCGGAGAAGTACTGATACAGGGGACATATAAGGAAGGAAAACGCGAAGGCCTCTTCTCCAACTACTACCCGGGCGGAAAACTCCAAAGAGAAACTACCTATAAACGTGGATTGCGACAAGGCACCACGAAAGTGTACGATCAGGATGGGTCGCTCATACAAGAGGCCCTATTTGAAAATGATACCTTATCGGGCAACCTGAAACTTTACAACCCTGAAGGCCAACTGATCGGAGAAACCGAGTTCCATAAAGGAAGACCAGAAGGACTTGTAATTGAATACTATCCGGGAGGCGGCAAGAAGGAAGAAACCCAATATAAAAACGGAAAACCTAACGGCTACACGCATCAATTCTACGAAAACGGCAACAAGAAAATAATCGCTAATTATACAGATGGCTTGCTCAGTGGGGCTTACAAGACCTTTTACCCTACGGGCAAGCTGGAAATAGAGGCAGAAACCGAGGCAGGTCAGCGGGTCGGTTTCATTCGGCATTACTATGAAAACGGTCAATTGAAATCAGAGGGGAAGTATGTAAATGGACGCCTCTCTGGTGACATGCAGGTTTATTATGCCGATGGAAATCCTAAGTCCGATTACAGGTACAATCAAGGCCAAAAAGTGGGTAAGAATGTAGACTATTTTGAAAACGGGGATGTCAAAATAGAAGCCAATTACTCCAATGATGGCCTAAAAACCGAGATCATTGAATATCAGGAAAACGGAAAAATACTAGTAAAAAAAGCACTAGCAAATGACCAGCCCATTGGTGACTGGACATACTACGATGAACGAGGCAAAATCTATATTCAGGAATCGTACGAAAATGGACAGTTGCATGGCCCTCGATTGGTCTACGAAAAAGGCGAACTGGCACAATCAGAGAACTACCTCCATGGCAAAAAACATGGGGAGTTTATCGAATATTACAGTAAGGACAAACCAAAAGTGCGGGCAACTTATAAGCTCGACTACATGACTGGCCCTTATGTCAAATTCCAGAAAAATGGTGAGCCCGAATATGCCGGCCAGTACAACCGAAACCAGCGCCACGGCCCTTGGACCTTCTTCGACAGCAAAGGGGAGGTAATCCGAAGTGTGATCTACGAACAAGGCATAGAAAAAACGAGCGGTCAATGACCATATATCACTAGATTTGCGACATGGCTGAAGGGCTACAATCCACCGACTTTCAATTTCCAAATCTCAAAAGCAAATACACAGGCAAGGTGCGTGAAGTGTATGATTTTGGAGATAAACTGGCCATGGTAGCCACCGATCGTATCTCCGCATTCGATGTAGTACTCCCCCGCCCCATCCCATACAAAGGCCAAGTCCTCAATCAAATCGCCGAAATTTTCCTCACTGCCACCGCCGATATTGTGCCCAATTGGCTGGAGTCGGCACCTCACCCAAACGTGAGCATAGGCAAGCGCTGCGCCCCCTTCCCAGTGGAAATGGTCGTGCGAGGATACCTTACTGGTCATGCCTGGAGAGAGTATAAATCAGGCAAACGAACCCTCTGCGGGGTGGCCATGCCTGATGGACTGAATGAACACGATAAATTTCCCCAACCGATCATCACCCCCACCACCAAGGCGCATGAAGGGCATGATCAGGATATTTCTCGTGAAGAAATTTTAGAACAAGGATTGGTCACCGAAAAAGATTACCTCCTTTTAGAAAAATACACCTTGGCACTCTACCAGCGAGGCTCTGAAATGGCAGCCAACCAAGGGCTGGTTTTGGTAGATACCAAATATGAATTTGGAAAGTACGAAAACCAGATTTACTTGATTGACGAGGTGCATACACCAGATTCTTCCAGGTATTTTTATGCCGATACCTACGCTGACCTTCAGCAAAAAGGGCTACCTCAAAAACAACTTTCTAAGGAATTCGTGAGAGAATGGCTGATCAGTGAGGGTTTTCAAGGCAAGGACGGACAGCAAATTCCTACCATGACTGATGAGAAAATTGAGTCTATTACCGACAGATATATTGAACTCTTTGAAAACATCACGGGCCAAAAATTTGTCAAGGACAATTACGACCATAAATTAGCCAATATAAAAACGAGTATAGAACAAGCAATACACCTATGAGCTTAACATTAGACAACCACGAGAACTATTCGGTATTCACCATCACGGAAGAAAAGCTTGACAGCACAATAGCTCCTGACGTAAAGACGAAATTCGCAGAGGCTAAAGCCGCCAACGCCAGATTCGTCATCGTGGATTTGACTCAAGTGAAATACACTGACTCATCAGGGTTGAGTGCATTGCTTGTTGGCAATAGAACCTTCAGCGAAGCAGGATGCTTCGTCCTATTTGGTATTCAAGAGCATGTGGAGAAATTGATCAAGATCAGTATGCTCGACAAAGTGCTTACTATTCTCCCAACCAAGGAAGAAGCAGTGGATTTCGTATTCATGACCTCTCTCGAAAAAGAGATGGGTGATGGCGAAGGCGAATAAGTGGAGCTGCTCGTTTTAGGATCCAACTCCGCGGCGTTTGCTTATGGCAGGCACCATACCGCTCAGATTCTAAAAACGGAGAACAAATACTTCCTCATCGATTGCGGTGAGGGCACTCAAATCCAGATTAGAAAATACAAGGTCAAACTTTCAAGGATCAACTGTGTCCTGATTTCTCATTTGCATGGTGATCATTACCTCGGGCTTACTGGCCTGCTGAATACAATGCACTTGTTTGGGAGGGAATCAAAACTAAAAGTCATCGGCCCTCCGGGGTTGCGTGAAGTTTTGACCCTCCAGTTTCGCTTATCTCAGACCACCCTGACCTACCCCATAGAGTTCACCGAATGGGTACCCAATGAAATTCAGGTCGTCTATGAAGATTCGAAGCTGACCATCGAGACCATTCCTCTGGATCATAAAATAGACTGCAGTGGCTACCTCTTCAGAGAAAAGCCGAAACAGAAAAAATTGAATAGGGAAAAAATCCCACAGCAGCTTGCTCCAGCCCATATTGGCAAACTCAAACGAGGCGAGGACATACTCAATGAGGACGGAACAATCAGACACAAGAGTTCAGATGTGACACTCCCTGCCCCTCCTTCATATAGCTATGCTTTCTGCTCAGACACCAAGTATGCGCCCACATTGGCTCAGCGATTACAAGGAGTGGACATGATCTATCATGAGTCCTCCTTCTTAGAGGAAATGGCAGATCGCGCGACCCTAACCAAACATTCCACCGCCAAGCAAGCCGCAATGGTAGCAAGAGATGCTGGGGCCAAACAACTTCTTCTTGGTCATTTCTCCAGTCGGTACAATGCGCTCGATGAGTTTCTTTGGGAGGCTCGAGAAATTTTTGAAAACGTTCAGCTCGCCATTGAAGGCGAGGTATTTAAAATTGGAGAATGAATTTTTCGAAGAAGCAAAAACTTTTCATTCTCCTGACAGGCGTCTTCCTGACGAATGCTCTACTCGCAGAATTGATTGGCGTTAAGATTTTTTCTGGTGAGTCAACGCTCGGATTAAATCCAGCTCAAATTCCGCTTTTTGGTGAGTCAACGCTTGATTTCAATCTTACCGCAGGTGTCATTCTATGGCCGGTGGTTTTCATCACCACGGACATCATCAACGAATACTTCGGAAAGAAGGGAGTGAAACGAATCAGCTACCTCACGGTGGGGTGTATTTCATTTGCTTTTCTTGCCATCACCGTCATCACCGCTCTGCCTCCGGCTCAGTTTTGGTTAGATGTGAATTCGGCAACTCCATCAGGGGAATCGTTCGACATCAATTACGCTTTTAATAAAGTCTACAGACAGGGCGCTGGTATCATCGTTGGGTCGCTCGTGGCTTTCCTTATAGGACAACTTCTGGATGTCATCGTTTTCCAAAAATTGAAGCGAATCACTGGGGAGAAAAAGATATGGCTAAGAGCAACTGGCTCCACCCTGGTTTCACAGCTTGTGGACAGCTTTGTGGTTCTTTTCATAGCTTTTTACTTTTTGGCTCCCGCCGACAGCCGCTGGTCTGTGGAGCAGGTAACTTCTGTCGGGATTATTAACTACATCTACAAATTCGCCATAGCAATACTCCTGACTCCAGTCATTTACTTAGCACACTATGTGATAGACAGATATCTTGGAAGTGAAGCTGAACTGATCAAAGAAAAAGCAATGGAATAAAAAAGGGAATCCGATAACAGATTCCCTCTCTCAAGCAAGCCCCTTCTTTTTAGCCCTCAACCACCATCTCCAGTTTGGCTTGCGGGTTTTCATTGAATCTATTTCCCCTTCCCACTACTTCAAATTTTATATTTCTATTGGGTGCTCCCAATTCGAAATCATCTATGATCTCCACCACATCGGGATGCATGTACTTAGTGTTCTTAATGTCCAGAATCAGATGCGTACCGTCAGGCATATTGTTGAGGGTTTGCTGTATGCTCGCTTTATTTAGGAACGTCACCTCTTGCGACATTTCGATAGTCACTGGCTTACCCGCCTCGTAGGATTTAGGATCGAAATGATAAGGCGTTTTAAAGTTATTCCACAAAATATGCATGATACCCACTACCAAACCAAGCCCCACGCCTATCAGCAAATCGGTGAATATCAATCCTAGAATGGTCACGAAAAAAGGAATATACTGTCCGGGACCCTTTTTGAGCATTTCCTTGAAAAGGGCAGGTTTTGCCAGCTTATAGCCTACGACAAGTAGTATGGCAGCCAAACTAGCAAGCGGAATCAAATTCAGCACCTGTGGAATGACCATTATAGAGGCTAAAAGCAAAACCCCATGTAGTATGGCCGACAGCTTCGTTTTCCCGCCAGTTTGAATATTGGCAGAACTCCGGACGATTACCTGAGTCACCGGCAATCCACCAATTAAACCTGACAGCATATTGCCAGTACCCTGCGCAAAGAGCTCTCGGTTAGTTGGGGTCACACGCTTTTGAGGATCTAGTTTGTCAGTCGCTTCCACACATAAAAGTGTTTCAAGACTGGCGACAATAGCGATGGTCACTGCCACCACATAAAGCTCAGTATTGCCTATTTGTGAAAAATCAGGTAGCGTAAACTGATTCAAAAAATCGGATAGACTGGCAGCCACAGGAATGTCCACCTCATGTTCGTGGGACAATGCCCAATATCCTATATCGCCTTCAATGACGTTTATCAATATACCCGCAATCACCGCGAAGAGCGCTCCCGGCACTACTTTGAAAAAAGCATATTTTTTGGTGAATGGACGCTCCCAAAGGATCAGAATGGCGAGGGACACAAAGGCTATCAATACCGCACCGGGCGTAATGTAATCCACCATTAGGGCGAGCTCGCTCAGTGTAGTCTCACCATCCGGCTGAATAAAGCTCAAATCCCCCTCGGGATCGGCATCATAGCCGAAAGCATGGGGAATCTGCTTGAGAATAATGATAATTCCAATGCCTGAAAGCATCCCTTTGATCACGGCATTGGGAAAATAATAAGCGATAATTCCTGCCCGGGCGATACCAAGGACAATCTGAAGTGCACCGGCTAGCACCACCGCCAAAAGAAAGGCCTCATACCCAAATTGCTGAATGGCAGGAAGAACGATAGCCACCAACCCAGCCGCCGGTCCACTGACTCCAAGTGAAGAGCCACTAAGAGAGCCAACCACAATACCGCCAATAAAGCCGGCAATAATCCCAGAAAAAAGAGGGGCGCCTGAGGCTAAAGCAATACCGAGACAAAGAGGCAGAGCAACTAAGAAAACCACCAAAC
>CAYORY010000065.1:0-10480 GCA_964406435.1 uncultured Roseivirgaceae bacterium
TGAAGTATGAACGTCAACAGCCAATTGGCATCTATGCGTCTGACACGATTCCGAGAGGAGATAATTTCATTCTAACCTTCAATACGATTCCAGCGGATACGTATCAATGGACGAGGACACCACAGTTCACGGCTACTTATGATAGTTTGGTACTGACCGATGCTGACAAGCACCCTGGTCCGGGTGCAGATTTTGGCAAGACGCTGTACAGTGGAGCACAAACAAAAGCCATGGAAATTCTGGATGTCAACTTCGAGAGCATGGGTGAGTTTGCTGTGAACCTGACCGACAATGACATTCCAAATTTGGTACTAGAGTCTGAGTTTCACAATGTTCTCGCATTTGGCGGTATCCAATTAAATGTGTCGGATCTGAATGGTTTACCACTTGAGGAAGGAACTGGCTACCTGCTCAAAATTGAGCAACCTGGTCAGCCATTCGATACCTTGAGGAAGGATGGAGTTCCTGGATTCCCATTCTTCGATGGTGATTTGTTCTTCGACATTACGATTCTTGGCGATTATGTGATTGGTGTGACTTCCGATCCGGTAGTTTACCTTCCGACTTACTACACTCAAACCTTCCTGTGGGAAGAGGCCGATACGTTGGAGTTTAGAAATGTGTCGCTTCAGGCGAGCATGGCAATGACGCCTATACCAGGCCCACTCGATCCTAACGATGAGGGAGAAATTGGTGGAGTCCTTGAATTAGAATTCTCAGATGATGAAAGTAGGCTAGATGCTAGAAGACGACAGAAGGGTACAAGATGTCATGTGAGAAGGCGAACCTCAGGAGGTAGAGAAGATCAGGATGCCACATATGTCCTAATCGCTTCCATACCGACAGATGATAACGGAGAATTTAGTTTCCCTAATCTGCCTCCTGGAACCTACCGAATCAACTTCGAATATCCTGGGGTGCCAATGGATCCGAATAGCTTTGTCGAGTTTGAGGTCGGCCCTCCGGGTAGTGATACAGCTGAGATCAACATTAGCGCCTTGATCGCCGAAAGCGGATCAATTGTGGTAGAACAGATTATCCCTGTAGGAGTCAAAGGCGAATTGATCCAAAATGTGAAGGTGTATCCTAACCCTGTAGCGAATACGTTGAAAGTTGATTATGCGAACCTTACCTCGGATAATATTCAACTTCAATTATTCAATATTGAAGGAAGAATGGTGCATCAGATGATGCTACCTAAAGCGGATGAGAATACTACCTTGATAAATGTCTCAGACATGGGAGCGGGTATGTATATCCTTAATATGGTTGATCTGGATGATGGCAGTCTGGTAAAGACATTCAAACTATTGATAAGAAAATAATCTTAAACAGGGCGATCTAGGTAGGCATTAGCCTACCTAGATCGCTCGTTTTAAGCGAAGTTCCTTACGAATTTTTTCACCGTTCCTTACAATCCGAATTCTAATTTTTTGATTGGGTCTGCGCCGAAGAATTGAGTAGAATGTGCTAAGATTAGTCGTTGCAAGAGTTCTCCCATTGATGTTTAGAATCACGTCATTGACTCTGATGTCAACTTCTTCTGCCGGAGAATCTTTTCTTATGTAATCCACACGCAGTGTGTCAAGGAAAGTGCCTTGGACGATGAGTCCCATGCCGCTCATGTCTAATTCAAAAGGCCTACTGAAATCGTCACCCTTGGATAAATAAACACGATTTGATTGATAATCAAAGACCGGATTAAGACGAGTAAGAAGTTCCCCGCCCAGCGTCCCCTGTCTTGAACCTCTCTTTAAGTTTTGACTGTATGCCCCTTCTTCAGGAATGGCAATGAGTACCTCTTTGAAGCCAAGGTCATCAAGGTTTACACCTCCAAGCCTTCCAATCCTACCTGGAATCTCACCACCAAGCCCTGCTCCCAAGTAGGTGTTAATAGTCTTTTCAGGTGTGGTCACTTCCGTTTGGCTTGCATCTAGAAGGAGTGCATGACTTGCTCCTGTATCGATCATTAGCTTGGCCGTGGACGTCTCATCATCCTGTGTTAGATTCAAGTCGATATATGGTCGGGCATTCAGAATCTCAAGGCTGAACTCACTCATCCGCCTGTTGGGCTTAAAGGTTCCTTTGCGATAAATAGTCAATAATCTTTCATCATAGTTTATTCTCACCGTGAATTGATTGAATAAATCGTACCCAATAATGCCATGGATTTTTTGTCCCATTCTTTCGGATAATTTTAAATAATCGTCATCGAGTATCAGCAGGTTCATATTTCGTCCGATGATTCCGCCAGGTAGCTCATAGACCAAACCCTGACTAAGGTATGCACTGATGGAATCTTGCACTCCGGCTCCATAGATGACGAATCTCCGCACATAATCTACCTGCATCAACGGCGCAAAATCTGGCTCTGTAAGAATGGCGGTCTCAACTCCAGTGTCTAGAATAAATTTGAGAGGAAGGAATCGATTAACTGTGACAGGAATTACTACCAGATTATTAATAAGCTCAATAGGAATTTCTACTTTGTCCTTATCATCGGGCATTTTGAAGCCTATCTCGGTTTGTCCTATCAATGGGAAACTGACGGATAGCATCAGAATGATGTAAAAGGCGAGGTGCTTTCTCATTTGGTGATTCTGAAGGTAAACAATAATCTACCTTTTTCCCCTAATCAAAGGACGCTTATGCCAGAAGATCCCTGATATCGTCTTGGCTCAGTTCTTTCATAAACTGCTCCTCGATGGTGACTATATCACCCGCGAGTTTCAGTTTGGACTGCTGAAGTTTGAGAATTTTTTCTTCTACTGTATCCCGGGCAATGAACTTGTAGCTAAATACCTTTTGTGTCTGACCGATCCTGTGAGCTCGATCCACGGCCTGTGCTTCAGCCGCCGGATTCCACCAGGGGTCTAAGATGAAAACATAGTCCGCAGATGTAAGATTGAGGCCTAAACCACCGGCCTTTAATGAAATGAGAAAGGTGTTTATTTGATTCTCAGTTTGAAATTTTTCTACCTGTCCTTGTCTGTCCTTGGTCGAACCATCTAGGTAGGCAAACGGAATTTTTTCCTGATTCAGAAAATTTCGAACCAAATCGAGATGCTTCACGAATTGACTAAAGATCAACAATTTGTGCTTCTTGCCAAGGGCATTTTGAATCATGTAGGTGATGTCTTCGAACTTGCCTGAATCACCCGAGTACATGTCGTCTACCATCAGGGGATGATTGGCAATTTGTCGAAGACGCGTCAGCCCCTGGAGCAAAATCATGTGGGATTTTCGCACGCCTTCGGCCTCTATTACATCAAAAATCTTGTTTTTGAATGCGCTCTTTTCGGTTTCGTAGTACTCCCTTTGTGAGGGCGACATTTCGCAGTACTTGATGTTTTCTACCTTCTCAGGCAGGTCTTTCGCTACTTGGGATTTTTCCCTTCTGAGCAAAAATGGCTTTACGAGTTTGTTTAGTCGTTCGGTTTTCTGCACGTCCTTTTTTTTCTCTATTGGAATCTGAAATTCCTTCTGAAAGAATTTTCGATCCCCCAGTAAGCCAGGATTGACAAAAGACATCTGCGACCAAAGGTCCATGGTGCTGTTCTCAATAGGGGTGCCGGTAAGGATGAGCTTTCGACGTGACTTCAATTTTCTGATGGCAGTAGCTATCCGCGAGTCTGGGTTTTTGATCGCCTGAGATTCATCCAGTATGATGTAATTGAAATAGAAATCCTTAAGCAATTCCGTGTCGATTCGGGCTATTCCATAGCTCGTGAGCACAAGATCGTACTTGCCGAAAATATTGATATTCTTATTACGACTCGTTCCTGTGAAGTTCAGGATTCGGAGCTTTGGAGTGAATTTTCGGGCCTCCATTTCCCAATTGTAAACGAGGGAAGTAGGCATGACCAGCAGACTCGTTGTTCCGGGATTAGTTTCTTTTTCACTCTGGAGCAGCGCCAGAGTCTGAACCGTTTTCCCCAGTCCCATATCGTCGGCAAGGCATCCGCCAAAAGCATATTCGTCCAGAAATTTCATCCAATTAAACCCTGCCTTCTGATATGAGCGTAGGTCACCCTTGAAGCCTGCCGGATCATCGTATTCATTGATTTGCTCAAATGTGGCCAGCCGCTCGAGCTTACGAGACATCACCACTCGGGCATGATCCCCGGACTGCAAGTCCTTCACCAGCGCAAGGTGGACCTTATTCAGTTTTGGCAGGTCATGGCCTTCTACAAAATTGAACAGGTCGGAGTACTCAGTGACCCAGGTGTCTGGAATCACGGCGATGGAGCCATCAGGCAAGGTGATCTCATGCTTACCCTGAATAATTGCTTTTCTGATAACCGAAAAAGGTATTTCAAATTCGCCAAAGAGAATTTTTGATTTGATGTCGAACCAGTCAATGCCCTCATTGATCTCAATATCTATGCTGGCCTCCCCCAAGAAATAATTGGTTTGTTGGGTGCCTTTTTGGGTGATGGTAAAACCCATTCTTTCGAGCTCTTTCTTGTGGGTGTATAACCAATCGAATGCTCGGGATTTATTCAAAGTGGTTCTGGAATTTTTCAGCGGAAGGCCAAGCCTTGTAAGGTCTGCAAGAAATCCCTTTTCCATTTCGCCATCTCTCAGCACCTTCTGAAACTTATAGGTGCCATTTACTTTCTCCATATGGACACCTACTTTTTCTATTTTATCAGCTCTGAAGGATTTGCCATTGTATCCAAAACTCAGCTCGAAGAGAATTTTGTCTGCCTGGGTTTCTTTGGTGTCGTCGAATAGGCTGGTGGTGGTGGAGGCGATTTCGGTAAATGTCAATAATGGCTTGGGGTGTAGTGAGGTAGTTTCTATCTGGAATCCCTTTGCATGCACATCGAAAGATGCAATGATGGGCGCTACGAATTTCTGGTAGTAGGTCTCTTCTACCTTGCGGGGAACCTCTACAAATTTCTTTGAAAAAAACGGCTTGATTTTCTTTCCGTTCACGTGCTTTTTGAATCGCAGCAAGGTATCATTGGCTACAATGCATCCGGGATCCTCGGCAAGCAGATAGCTCCCGTTCTTGTAGAACTCGATTTTCTGGTCATGAAGTTTGATTGTGGGGAAGTAGTGTGTGTTGTCCTCATTTCTATAAAAATGAAACAGTACGCTCGCTTCTTCTTGTGCTACGCTCAGTTCTTTCCAGGTGGGTTCACCATCTTTACCCATTTCAAATACTCGCTTGCCCTCTAGCAGAGGACATATCGCCGACCGTCTACGCTCCACGTAAGCGTGAATTTCCTTCTGCAGTACCTCATCTCCTTTGTCTTTGTCGAAGACCTGCAAAAAGAAATCGCTGGGTTTTATTTTCTTCTTCTGAAAGTGATGAACCACCCGATCCTGCTGCATTGAATCCATCAATTCGATCAATTTATAATCGGTTTCGTCCAGTTTTTCGTCAAACTCGCTGGCGTTGAGTGAGGAGATATTTTGATTGGAAAAGGAGAGTTCGCCTTTGGCATTTAATTGCACGGCAAACGACTCAAACATATAACCCAGATACTCGTGCTCGAACAGCGAATAGATGATCTCGAAAGGCTCCTCCGGAGAGACGTTCATGGTGTGGTTGAGTACTGGTTAATCTACGAAAATACCCTAAGCACTCTTCCAGACCAAGAGAAAATTGAGAAGAATTTGGCGATTATTGGAGCAGGTTGAGGTCCAAGGATTTAGCCGCTTTTCGGGCGGGCTGCAGGCTCGAAAGCACGGTGATCACCACCACTACCAAGGCAGTAAGAACTACGTCGAGCCATTCGATTTTCACGGGATAGGCATCAGAGATTGCCCCGGGCACTCCCATGCTCACCAGTCCAAATTCTTGCTGAGCTCCTGCAATGAGCAGGCCCAACAGGAGCCCAATGACTGCCCCCGAAAAGGCAATGAGTGAACCCTCCGCCATGAAGGTTTTCCTGAGCAAATCCGCAGGTGCGCCTAGCGCCTTTAGCACCGCCAAGTCCTTTTTCTTATCAATCACAAGCATGCTCAAAGAGAAGTAGATGTTCACCGATCCGATGGCTATTATGAGACCGAAAGTCAGGAACACAAATATCTTTTCCCACTTTAGAATGCGGTACAGACTGCTGTGTAATTCGTCGTTCTTTTTCACTATGAAGCTTGCGCCGAGTTCTTTCTCAAGTGCATACTTTGCTTCTGTCAAACTGATGTTTGGTGCAATGGAAAGCTCGATTGCGGTTCGCCGATTGCCATAATCCAAAAGCTCCTGAGAGAATTGAAGAGGAACGAAAATGTAGTTGTTGTCGAGCGACCTTTCTACTGCGAAAACGCCTCCTGGAAGGATCACCTTTTGTGAGAACATCTTTTCTACATTCACCTGACCGGGCCCAATGTCGCGTGGGTAGTTGATCACCAAAGGATGAAAATCATCCGTCAGGGACATATTCAGATCGAATTGGATGCCTCTACCCACAATCGCATATCCTACATTTTCTTCGCGAAGCTTCATCTCTCCGTAAGTGATGGCCGACTCGAATCTCCCTTGTTTTTGGAAATCCTCACTTACACCCTTGAGACGCACGATTCTCTGCGACCCCCTGTAGGCCACCAGCACATTGTCTTCGATCACTTCTGCGATGTACTCCACACCCTGTATTCTCTCAAGTCGGGATCGGAAATCTTCAGAGATTTCAAAGGACTTTCCCTCGGCTGGCAAAATAGTAATGTCTGCATCGAAGGTGCCGTAGAGATTTCTAAGTAATCCTTCCAACCCGTTGAACACGGATAGCACGATGACCAAGGCCATGGTACTCAGGCCCACAACACTCATCGAAATGAGAGAGATGACATTTATGAAGGTCTTTTTCTTTCTAGAAAGAAAGTAGCGCTTTGCTATGAAAAGTGGAAGTTTCACTCTTTATCCTTCGGGGGAATGTTGAGACTTCTTAGTAGCCTGTCGATCTTCGAGGCTTCCTCCTCTACCTCGTCATGGAAGAACTCCAAATCAGGAATTTTGCGAGTTCGCTTGCCCATTTGGTTACCTAAGTGCTTTCTTATTTCGCTTTTTCTGGAGTCCACTTTCTCCATCAATTCTTCCCCATTTTGATTGGGGAAAATGCTGAGGTACACGCGTGCAATTCCAAGATCAGGAGTTAGCTTCACTTGCGTCACGGTGACCATGGCGTTAGAAAAATAATCCCGTCCATGTTTCAGAAAAATATCCCCGAGTTCCTTCTGAACCTGCCTTCCCATCTTTTGTTGTCGCATGCTTTCCATAATGCAAATATAGCGTGACTCCTTTTGCTTAATTTCGAATCCAAATTAGAACATGCTACTTCGCTTCTTCAGAGTAAACGACCCTTACCGGCTGGTATTTGTCCTATTGATACTGCTGCTCACAAGAGTCAGCTATGGCTTGGCGGACTTGCCACTCTCATGGCCAGAGCTCAAGCACCTGCTACTGGGTGAATGGCTGGCGAGCGGATTTGCGATGTATTCCGAGACCTTTGATTACACGGCCCCTTTGTCTGCTTGGACCTATCAGGGAATTGATTTTTTGTTTGGCCGAAGCAGAACTACCCATTGGGTCATTTCCGGGCTCATACTTTTCATTCAGGCGGCAATTTTCAATCGTTCCCTACTCGTCAACAAAGTCCTTTCCGAACCTAATTATGTCTCGGCCTTCTTGTACATCATTTTTTCGGTGGCACTATTTGATTTTTTTGCCTTGTCCCCCCAGCTGATGAGCCTCACGTGGGTGATTGTGTCCATGGATCATCTCATCAGACGTATGGACAATGAAGCGAAGGATGAGCTCTTCTTGTTTCCCGGATTTTATCTTGGTATCGCCGGGCTGTTCTACTTCCCCTCCATCGCTTTCTTCATTGTGTTTCTTTTTGCCATGATCGTCATCGTGAGGGCACAGCTGAGACGAATTCTCCTTTACATATATGGATGGTTAAGTGCCTATTTGATTGTGGGAGTCGTGCTGTATGTCGGAGGAAATTTGGAGGATTTCTTATCGGTCTATTTTATTGAAGCCATACGGGCAAAGGTATTTTATGTATCGTGGCTTGACCTGATTCTCTGGATGATCATCCCTGGATTGTTTTTTATTCTTTCGGTCTTCGCAGCACTAGGCCGAAGAGAAGGGAGTTTGCATGCCAAGACTCAGCAATTCATGCTTCTTGTATTTCTTGCTTGCATTGGAGAGATACTTCTCAGTGGCACTTTGTCCGGTACGGATTTGGTTTTCTTCCTACCGGTTTTCACTTTCTTTCTTACCAACTATTTCATAAAAGTAAAGAGAAGAATTTGGAAGATAATCTTGCCAAATTTGATGATTCTGAGCTCCATAGCCGTGCCTTACTTAGGCATGAAATCGGATTTTTTTGGGGAGGAATTAATTGTGAAGGAAGTGATATCTGACGTACCACCGGAAAGTAAGCTGATGATAGTGGGGCCATTGTCACCGGATTATCTCGAATCAAGAATCTCCGGCCCATTCCTGGATGAGCGAATAGGACTTGAGAGGATTGAAGATCTGAATTACTATCACCAGTCGAGAGTTTTTCAAGACATCTTCCTTAATGCTCGACCTGATTTGGTGATTGATGAATGGGGGATTATGCCACTTGTTCAGAGGAGATTTCCAGAGGTCGAGAAACTCAACATCGAAATCAGATCTAGCAACTGATCTTGTCTACTCTGTTTTGGTGTCGGCCACCTTCAAAATCTGATTTCAGGAAAGTGTCCACGATGCTTTCGGCATATTCGTAGGCAAGGAATCTGGCCGCAATGCAGATCACGTTGGCGTCATTGTGTTGTCGGGCAAGTGCAGCCAGGTCGTTGTTCCAGCAGATTGCGGCCCGAATATTTTTATGTTTGTTGGCAGTCATGGCCACACCATTGGCACTACCACATATAAGTATGCCAAATGTCGATTCTCCAGCTTCAATGGATTCAGCTAATGGATGTACATGGTCGGGATAATCCACCGAGTCTGAGGTTCCTGGTCCGAAATTTTTCACTTCGTGCCCAATTTTAGTCAAGAAGTCAATGAGTCTTTTCTTGTATTCAAATCCGGCATGATCGCCACCTATTGCTATTTTCATTGACCTAAAGATAAATATTAGACGGCACTCTCAGCTTCCTTGCGGGCTTGTCTTTTTTCTATCCTTTTGGCGATCAAAATACTCCACTGATATAAAATCAAAAGAGGCATGGCAATTAATAGCTGGCTAAACGGATCAGGAGGGGTGATTAGCGCTCCGATTATTAAAATGACCACAACTGCATGACGTCTGTATTTTTTCAAAAACGCCGACCCTATAAGTCCAGCTTTTGTGAGGAAGTATACAATGACAGGAAGCTGGAATAAAATGCCAGCACCAAACACAATCATCGTGACCATGCTGAGATACGAAGAAATATCCCATTCATTTTTGATTCCTTCGTAAAGCGTAAAATCTGAAAAGAAATAAATGGCTATAGGAGTGATGACAAAATAGCCGAACAGAATACCGAGACACAACAGGATGGTTATCGAGAAAGTGGCTCCTCGAGACGCCTTTTTTTCTTTTGGATAAAGACCGGGACGAACAAATCTCCAAATTTCCCAGAAAGCATACGGAAAACCGAGAATAACACCTGTGGCCAAGGAGATGGAAATGTAAGACATAAACTGCCCCTGTACCCTTCTCGATTGAATGATGAAATTCAACTCATCAATACACAGGTCTTGTTTATTAATCAGAGTGGCCAGTTCGCAGAGTTTGGCATAAGTCCAGAAGTCCAGTTTAGAAGGTCCCATCAGAAGGGTGCCAACAACAAAATCCTTAAAGATTAATGCGCCTATGGTGAAAATAAGAATGGCAATAACTGCCCGAATGACATGCCATCTCAGCTCTTCCAGGTGATCCAGGAAGGACATTTCTTTTTCCTCACCGATTTGGTCTAGTGGCATTTATGCGAAGAGTGGATAGTCTTTCATCCAGTTATTGATCTCGGCTTTCACCGACTTGGTCTTAGCATCATCACCGGCACTTTGAAGAACATCATCCATTAATTCTACGATTCTAGCCATATCAGCTTCTTTGAGACCTCTGGTGGTGATAGCAGCCGTGCCTACTCTCATACCTGATGTGACGAACGGAGATTCTGTGTCAAAAGGCACCATGTTTTTGTTCACGGTGATGTCGGCTTTTATGAGGTTGTCCTCGGCATCCTTACCAGTCAGGTTTTTGTTTCGAAGGTCTATCAGTAACAAGTGATTGTCCGTGCCTCCTGATATCACATGGTATCCTCGATCCACAAAAGCCTGTGCCATGGCCTGCGCATTTTTCTGCACCTGCATGATGTAATTCATATACTCCTCGGTGAGTGCCTCACCGAATGCGATAGCCTTGGCAGCAATGATGTGCTCTAAAGGGCCGCCTTGAGTGCCAGGGAACACACCTGAGTCAAGAAGGGAAGAAATTTTTCGTACCGTGCCTTTAGCGGTGGTGATACCAAAAGGATTTTCATTGTCTTC
>CAYORY010000066.1:0-10292 GCA_964406435.1 uncultured Roseivirgaceae bacterium
AAAAGGATTTTAATGTTATCAGAGTATTTTGAGTAGCATGAAAATTGCTGAGGTAGTCCGAGTATCTGACGAAATTTTGGCAAAATTGAAGATATTATCGCTAGGGCAGTCAGAGGTCCGCTAGCTCTCCCGATGGCTTCGGGGGGAGGATAGAGCAACTGCCAAACGTCTCTAATAGGCAGTTGCGAAAAGATTTTGTTTAAGGGCGTAAAGTCCTGTAGGTGAAACTACAAAATGGTCCGCTAGCTCAACTGGATAGAGCAACTGCCTTCTAAGCAGTAGGTTCCGTGTTCGAATCCCGGGCGGATCACTTAAATCCCGATCAATGATCGGGATTTTTTTTTGTTTTAGACGATCCAGGGTAATGGATTCAATTGTATAACGAGAGCTCACCCCACCTTTTTCTCGCCTTCTTCTCCGCTCTTTTTGCGTTTGCCAGCACGCTGCATCGGCATCTTGGTTTGCATAATGAACTGTCCTGCCGCTTTACTCAGCAGTTCATCGTTTCCCCGGTAGGTAATTCCCAGTTGCTTAAGATCTGAAACGATCGAAGCATAGGCATCTACTTTGGCCGTAGAAAAGCTTTCGGGGTGCTGGAGGTAGACGGCTTCTATCACGCTAAGCGAACTTTTGAGGAGCGAATACAGCTTCTCTGAGATGTTTCGAGGCAACCTGTTAATAGGATGATACAACTCTGGCAGAATCTCTTTGAGTTTTTCAAAGTGTTCTTCAAGTGCGGGGTTTTTGTCCTTCCTCATTGCGCTATGGCGTTTAGGGTAGTTATAAGTTCTCTTGCGGTATCTGTGTCAGCGTCTGGGCTCAGATCAACGTACTTATTGATATAGCTAATGGCTCGCTTATATTCCTTCAATGAAATCAACACCAAGCCCAAGTTGTAGTGGGCATTAGGGTAATCAGGTGCTATTTGGGTGGCCACTTCGTAGTGGGCTTTCGCCAGTTCAAAGTTGCCAATATCAGAGTAGACATTTCCTAGATTGTAGTGTGCCTCGAAGTGTCTCGGGCTCTTCTGAAGGCAAAGGGTGAGATAATTCACCGCAGAGATGTGATCACCTTGTGAAGATTTCAGCACTGCCAAATTGCAGTAAGAATCTTCAACACATTCACCAGAATCAATGGCCAACAAATAGAACTTCTCTGCTGCTGGATGGCCCGACTCATCCAGAATTAGGGCTTCCTCAAAAAATGATCGATCACCCGGTAGATTGACTACTCTCCCTTGATCAAAGAGATTCAATTGACCAAACTCCTCCAAGTCCGGCTTTCGCTTTTTTCGGATTTTTCGGTTCCCAAATTTCTCGGGCGCCTGAACGGGGAATTTGATAATCTTCGCCATCAGCTAGCCTTCTTTACCTTCTTCTGACTCGGTTCTTCTTTGTTGCCAGATGCCTTCTCCATGGGCTTCTTTGATTCTTTGGCCTGCTCTATACTTGCTTTCAAGGCCGTCATGATATCCACCACTTCATGCTCCTCTTCTTGCATCATCACAATTTCCTTACCTTCAATTTTCGCATCTATCATCTCCTTCAAGGCATCTGTGTATTTATCCTCCATTTTGATGTCCTTGAACTTCTTGGTCATGGTATTGATGAGCAAATCAGCCATTTTTAACTGATCCGCATCCGCCTCGATATCTGGTGTTACATTTGGTACTTCTATAATCGATCGTACCTCATCAGGATAACGTAGCTTATACATCAAAATACCACTTTCGTGTGGCGTCAGTAGCACCATGCTTTCCCTGTCACGGAGTACCACTTTTGCCACACCTACCTTCCCTGATTTTTTAAGTGCCTCAGATAGTAAGGCATATGTTTTAGCCGCCACATCACCATCCGGTCCGGCAAAATAGGGAGAATCAAACAGCGTATGATGCACCTCTTTGGCATCCACGAATCCCTCAATCTCAATCAATCGGGTACTTTTCAACCTGACTTTATTGAAGTCCTCATCGTCAATAATCACAAACTGTCCAGGCTCATACTGATAGCCCTTTACAATATCCTCCTGACGCAGTAAATCCCCGGTGATCTTGTCTCGCTTCTCATACTTCACCGGATTGTTGGTTTCTTTCGACAGCAAATTGAAGCTCAACTTTTGAGCAGTGTCTATGGCATTGTATATCCTGATGGGGATGGTTACAAGTGAGAATTGAATGTGACCTTTCCAGATAGCACGCATATTTCAAAAGTAAAAATTATGAGAAGCAATTTAGAAACATAAAGCGAAATTATAATTCAAAGGCAGAGTCATATTTCATTGATTTACAACTAAATATAAAATTCACATTGAACCCATAGACCTCTCCCAAACTGAACGTTTCAGCTCAAAAATGTAGCACTCTTCGTCCTCATTGAAAAGACGCTCCTCCACAAATTGAAATCCAAGTCTTCTATAAAACCTATGTGCATCCTCATTGGATTTCAAAGGGTCAATGATGATGGTGTGAATGGTGGGGTCGGCGAAGCACTTCTCTATTGCGATAGACATCATGGTGGTTCCGTATCCCTGATTAAGGTCAGTGGCTTCACCAATCCAGATATCTATAGCCATGTAACCAGAATCTATTTCACCCCAATAATGCGTCTCTTCAAGGGCTGGATTCATGATTTGAACAAAGCCTATCGTCCGTCCAACTCCGTTATGTACTTCTGCATGGCGGGATCATTTCGCCTGAAGTCATCTTCCCAGTTCCAAAACTCCGGATCAGAGGCAATGACGTGAGGTTGGTTGTCCCAATGATTAAGTAATGGGATATCTGCTGAAGTTGCTCGTCTAAATTTCATGTCACTAAGAGTGCAGTTGCCTTATTTAAAATTCTTAAGATCATTCCTAAAAAAATAGTCATCACATTAGGTGGTAGTAGTTTTTAAAGGGAAGTAGCTTTTGGTTATTCCATCTCTATCAACCGCTTAAAAACAGGATCCCTGAAAGTTCCATTATCGGTGAGCATGGAATACTCTACCTCGCATATCAATTCCGGCCTTACCCAAATGGTTTCCTTTTCGTGATGAACGTCTTGGGTAACAGGCTTTTCATCGTTTGTCAATTCATCGAGCTGGGCTCGCAATTCCTTCAATCGCTTATCGTCAAATCCGGTACCTACTCCTCCCCGATAGATCAAACCTTCGCTTGTTTCTTCAGCGAGTTGGAGCGAACCGAAGGTTCGCTCCCGATCACCTTCTCCGTTGGTGTAACCGATAATTCGAACGTCCATCGTTTCCTTCACTTTCACCTTGATCCAAGTGTCATTGCGTTTGCCGGGTGTCCACTTTCCTTTGCGTTCTTTGGCCATGATCCCCTCCACTCCCAATTTCTTAGCTGCTTCAAAAAGTGCCTCGCCATCCTCAACCGTATCGCTTATTCGGTAGGGCGTCTCGCCCACTCTGGTGGAATCAATCATCCACCATCTTCGCCGATCCAGTGGGTCATTCATCAAAGAACGACCGTCTAGATACAGACAGTCAAATAGGTAGCAATAGGCCGGATTGCGCTTCGCATTTACATCGAAATTCTTCTTGCTCATCAGGCGAGTGATCACCTTCTTGAAGTCAGCCTTTCCTTCCAAATCCAGACAGACAATCTCCGAATCGAAAATGGCATTGTTAATTCTGAAAGCATGCTCCGGCACATTCAACTCCGGGAACTGATCGGTGATGTCGTTTCCATTGCGACTGTAAATCTTCAACTCTCCTTCATTCACATAAATCAATGCCCGAATGCCGTCCCACTTCACTTCGTATAGGTAATCGCCAATGGGGACTTTCTTACGAGCATCAGCCAACATCGGCTTCAAAACAGTCGTCAGTTGGTTAACCTGAGGGGTATCTACACGCTCAAGCAGCCACTCCTTGTCCTTCATCAAATGCATGCGATACTCGGCAGAAAGCTCTTTGCCAGACAACCGGAAATAGAAGCCGTTCTTCTTTTCCTTCGTGATCTCGTAGCGCCCGGTCGCGTACACCCACATCATGCCACCCCCGTATTCATTCTTGGGAATTTCACCCTCAAAAGTCAGGTACTTCAGCGGATGATCCTCCGTTTGCACGGCCAGCCTTTTCACACCGGGCACGGGCGGCATGCCTCTTGGCACAGCCCATGACTTGAGCGTGCCATCTTGCTCCAACCGCAAGTCGTAATGAAGATGCGAGGCATGATGTCGCTGAATGCAAAATCGACTGCCGGGAGCTTCGTCAAGGATTGAAGGAGGCTCTGGGGTTTTGGTGAAATCTCGCTTTCGTTCATATTCTGCCAGTTGTTCTGGCGTCTTGTGACGAGGATTTGGTGGCATTTCCTTGGCTACAACAGCCGTCCGATCTGTATGAAGCGGCACGGCCCAGCCTCTAATGGATTCCCACGCATCCCCTTCGCTGAGCACCTTTTCCAACGTGGTTTCAATGTTCCAGTCGGAGAGGTTTTCCAAATCCTCCAACTCCTCCCAGGTAATGGGGGTGGATGCTGTAGCTCCCGCTTTGCCACGCAAACTGTATGGCGCCACGATAGTTTGAGAGGGTCTATTTCTGTAAATGTCAATAAGAACACGTCCTTTTCTAGCTTCCTTTTTGATATGAAGGGTGGTATCTGCATTTCGCTGGACAAATGGCTGTGCTACAGCTTTGGCAGCTTCAAAACATTCGTCAAAAGAGTATTTTGGCTCCAAGGGAGTGACCAGATGAAGGCCTTTCCCTCCGGTGGTTTTCACAAAAACATGGTAGTTGTGGCGCTCCAAATGTTCTTTCAATCGAAAAGCAATTCCCTTTAGCTCCTCGAAATCAAAGCTGCCATCCTCAGGTGGATCAAGATCATAAACAATGTAGTCCGGCCTATCACTTTTGTCAGCAAAGCTGTGAATCTGATGAATTTCTAGACAGGCCAGATTGGCCAGCCAAACTAAAGTTGCCTCTTCCTTTGCAACCACGTATTCCTTTAACCGCTCCTGTCCCACTCGCTTATAATCGATCCAGTCTGGAGTCCAATCTGGGCGATGTTTTTGGAAAAACTGCTCACCATAAATACCGTCAGGATAGCGCACCAGCGATAAGGCCCTACCTCTAATGTGATTAAGAATGGTGGGGGCTATCTGAAGGTAATATTGAATGATCTGCGCCTTGGAAATGCCAGTGCTTCCCTGTGTATCGGGATCGTCGGGGTAGAGTACCTTCTCCAAGTTGGAGAGTTCTATGATACGCTTGCCAACTTGCGCATGTGTTTTTGTCTTTGCCATTCTCTGCTGCTACAGAATAGATGAAGTGAATATATGAAACAAGTATGTGAACCAAAGTGGATGCTGAGAATACGGGCAGTTAAGTCGATGTTTTGAGTTAGTAATTCCGTTAAAGAGTTGGTCTCTGTTCGGAGGGAGCACAAATAGGGAGCCTGAAATTCAAGACTTTTCTTAAAACAAGAATTCACATTTTAGATTAATTTCACCTTGCCTCATCCAACGCTAACATGAAAAATCTTAACATTTATTATTGGCTATCCATCGGTCTGATTCTATTCTTTTTTATACCTGGCTCTATCATGAACATAATGAAAACCCCGGATTGGCTGGAGGTGTTTGAACTGCTGGGCTATCCGGAGTATTTATTGCCATTTCTGGGGGTAGCTAAGCTGGCTGCCTGCTTGGTCATCGTGCTGCCCTATTTCAGGCGATTGAAGGAGTGGGCATATGCCGGGTTATTTTTCGACATCATTGGGGCTACCTATTCTGGCTTGATGGTCGGAGGATTCGAACCCGCGATGATAATAATGTTTATAGCTACGGGTGCCATTTTGCTTTCTTATTGGCTTTGGCATAAGAAATTAGCACTGGCTCAACAGGAACTCAAATGAGAAAATACTTATTCCTGGCATTTTTTGGATCGATACTTTTTTCTTCTCTTGGGCAGGACATTTGGATCGGGAATTACTTACTCTCCGACGATGACGATTACCAAGTGATATCCATTGCTAAGAAAGACGGATGCTATAAACTCACTTGGGGATCAGGATCTGATAAAAAGCCATTGTCAGATTTGGAAAAAAAGAAAGTCGCTTGTGATCAATCCAGCAATGATGAATTCAGCTTTATAGTCACTTTGTGGGAATCAGAGAACTATGAATTGTCTCCGATAGCTTTTGATGAATCAGGTCGAGTGAGCCAATTTGAGGTTCTGGGCTTTGATGAGGAAACTATTTTCGTGCGTTTTTTCTAGTTCAAGGTTCACCCTTCTGACGAACCCTCGTTTTATTCGCTATTCAAAATCTGATTCCTCAATAATCCTATTTTCTTTACTCGCCAGATAAGTATACAAAGCCGGAATCACATAAAGGGTAAGAACCAGCGAGAGCATCAATCCCCCGATAATGGCTTGTCCCATCGGTATCCTACTGGTGGATGAATCTCCTAGCGCCAAAGCAATCGGTAAGGCCCCCAAAACGGTGGACAAACTTGTCATAAGTATGGGCCGAAACCGCTGCGAAGCAGCCTCAGTGGCCGCCTCTCTCAGGGGCATTCCGGCATCTCTTTTTTGGTTGGCAAATTCTACTATCAGAATCCCGTTTTTGGTCACGATCCCGACCAAGACAATCATACCGATCTGGCTGAACACATTCAATGTCTGATCAAACAACCAAAGTGTGAGAATAGCCCCTGCCAAAGCAAGAGGCACTGTAAGTAAAATGGTGAGTGGGTCTCTGAAACTCTCAAACTGAGCTGCCAAGGTGAGGTAAACCAAAATGAGCGCAAAAATGAAAATGATCAAGGTGCTGTCTGAACTCTCTGCGAAATCCGAGGCACTTCCTGCCAGCTCAGTGCTAAAAGATTCGTCGAGCACTTCGGCGGCTATGGCCCGCATTTCATCCACGGCCTCCCCCAGTGAGTAGCCCACTGCAGGGGCTGCATCGACAGTTGCCGACGTGTACCGGTTGTATCTTAGGAGTGAAGGCGGTCGGCTGGCAAAATCAATATCCACAAGATTATCCAGAGTGACCATCCTTCCTTCACGGTTCCTCACGGTGATGGTATTCAGATCCATCGGCTCGTCTTTCTTTTCGCGAATGGCCTCAGTGAGTATAAAATATTGTTTTCCATCCTTGATGAAATAACCAAGTCTTTGCTCGCTCAAATACATCTGGAGTGTCTGAGCTACATCCTGCACACTCACGCCCATTAGTAAGGCCTTGCTTCTATTTATGTTGACGGTGATTTCCGGCTTGGTAAATTTCAGGTCGACCTGTGACACTGAAAACACCGGACTGCTCTGTACCTTATCCATGAAGACGGGAAGCACCGCTCTGAGCCGATCCATATCAGGTGCCTGGATCACAAATTGGAGGGGTAAGCTACCTCCACCTCCGTTTGTTTGAATGGTAGGCTCCTGAACCACGATCGACCTAGCGAAAGTGGCTTTTTTTAGTTCTTCGGTCAGCTCATTGGCAATTTCTTCCTGAGACCTCTCGCGTGCAGAAGGTTCTTGCAGTGTGACTCTGACAAAGGAAGAATTGGCGGAGGTAGATGATCTAAACGTCGGGGAAGTGACGCCAAGTAAGAAGGCCTTTTCGGGAAGGGTGTCCATCCAATGCATTATTTGTAACTGGTAAGCATCCATGGCTTCATAGGACGTTCCCTCCGGAGCAGTTGATACAATTCTTAGCAGGCTCTTGTCCTCAATTGGCGCAAGCTCGGTTTTCAACAAAGAACCAACGAAAAAAATCATGGCAAGCATGGTGGCTACTATAGGGAATGCCATCCATGGTCGATGCATGAACGACCCTAGTGAACTGGAATACCTTTCAGTAAGAAAATTGATTAGCCTTCCAAAGGCTCGCATGAGTGCATTTTCTTGCTTGCTTTTCTTCAGCATTCGGGAGCTCATCATGGGGGTCAAAGACAAAGTGATGAAGGTAGATATGACGATGGCACCTACTACCACCATAGCGAATTCACGGAATAGCTGCCCCGTAAGGCCGGGCATGAAGAAAATGGGTAGAAATACACAAACCAGCGTAATAGACGTGGCGATTACTGCGAAAAAAACTTCTCTGGACCCTTCAAAAGCGGCTTTCATCGGATGTACTCCCTGTTCTATTTTGGTATAGATATTTTCCATTACCACAATAGCATCGTCCACAACTAGCCCGGTGGCCAGCACCAGCCCAAGCAATGAAAGTACATTAATTGAAAACCCGGCTGCATACAATGCCCCGAAGCTCCCAATCAGCGCAATCGGAATGAGTACGATGGGAATGAGTGTGGTGCGCCAATTTCGAAGAAAAAAGAAAATCACCATGAGTACCAGAATGAAGGCCAAAATGATGGTGAATTTCACTTCACTAATGGCCTTTCGTATGGATATTGTTCTGTCCAGAGCCACATCCAATTGTATGTCCTCGGGAAGTTCCTTTTTCATAATGTCGATTCGTCGAAAGGCTTCATCTACAATATCGATATAGTTGGAACCGGGCTGTGGCTGTAGCGCAATACCAACCATGGGAATGACTCCATTTCCTCGCAAAATGGTTCGCTCTGTCTCTGCCCCCAACCGCGCCGATCCTACATCCTTCAATCGAATGAGCGTACTCCCCTCCTGCCTAATTATCAGCGACTCGAACTCTTCCGGTGTATACAGTCGCCCGATCGTTCGAACAGTCAATTCGGTCTCAGTGCCTTCCACCCGACCCGATGGGAGTTCCACATTTTGTCTATCAAGTGCACTTTGGATGTCCAGTGGTGTCACATTGAATTCGCGCATTTTTCGAGGATCCAGCTCTAAACGCATGGCATACTTCTTCTCTCCCCATATCCTGATGCTACTCACTCCGGGGATCGTCTGAAGTCGCTCTTTGAACATGTTGTTGCCGATCTGACTAAGCTCCAGCAATCCTCGCTTATTACTCTGCACTGTGATAGACAGGATCGTCTCAGCGTCTGCATCCGCTTTATTCACTTGCGGTGGGTCAGCATCAGGAGGTAAATTCCTGACTGCACGAGACACCTTGTCACGCACATCATTTGCTGCATCATTCAGGTCTATTGTGGGCAAAAATTCTATGGTAATTGTGCTTCGGCCGTCCGTACTATTGGACCTTAAGATTTTCACTCCATCTATGCTATTGATCTGCTCCTCAAGCGGTTCTGTGATTTGTGATTCTATGATTTCGGCATTGGCACCTGGGTAATTGGTCTGCACGGTCACGATGGGTGGATCCACGCTTGGATACTCACGCACACCCAATCGGATGTAGCCCACTGTACCAATCAATATGAAGACAATGGCAAATACAATTGCCAGAACTGGTCTTTTGATGCTGATCTCTGAAAGCGTCATGAGCTCTATTTTACGGTTTGAAAGATCAAGTCCATGCCGTCCTTAACGGCCAAAAGCCCAGTCGTGAGCACCGTGTCGCCAGGTGAAATTCCCTCCAGCACGTGCACCATGTCGGCGGTACGATTTCCCATTTTAATCACCCTTCGGCTTGCCTTGCCGTTTTGGCTGATGTATACCGTTTGCTCCGTAATAGACTGAACAATGGCCTGTGAGGGTATCAGAAGGGCATCATTCAGGTAATTCGTGGTGACTTGCACTTCGGCAAAAGTGCCAGGCATGACCTCCATTGGTGCATTTTGTAATAGTGCGCGAACATTCACACTTCGTGTGAGTGCATCGATCACAGGATTAATCGCATAAATAGTTGCCGATAAAGTATCTGGCCCAATCAAGACTTTGACGGATTTCCCAACCGCTATACTGCTCAAATGATTTTGAGAAATGGTAAAATCGACCTTGAGTTTGTCGACCTCCGAAAGTGTAGTGATCATGCTTCCTTGAGAAAGAAACGCCCCTTTGCTAAAGTCTCTCATACCAAGCCTGCCAGTAAAAGGAGCTTTAATTTTGGCCAAATCGATGTTGACCTTCAACTGTTGGATTTGCGATTTCAGCGTTTCCACTCTGGAAATAGACTGATCTACTTCTTCCTGACTGCTCCCTCCGATCTTTAGTAAGGCATTCTTCCTGACCAAATCCTTTTCGGCTGCATCCAGCTCGGCAGTTACACCGATTAGCTGTGCCTTCCAAGTACGATTATCGAGCTGCACGAGAAGATCGCCAGCCTTCGTCACTGCGCCTTCTTTGAAAGATATCTCCATCACCTGGCCAGCTACGGGTGCCTTCAATTCCACCTGCTCGTTGGCCATTAGATTTGCTGTAGTTACCCATTCGTTTTTGAAAGGCTGTGCCACCACCCTACACCCCTGCACCTCGATCGTATTAGACTTAATTTCTTCTTTCGTT
>CAYORY010000067.1:0-10220 GCA_964406435.1 uncultured Roseivirgaceae bacterium
AAGCGCCTTGCGTTCTAATCCAAATTTGGTGCAGAACCCAGGTTACTAAAAGTAATAATGGATGAAAATTAAAAGAGGGCTAATTTTAGCCCTCTTTTTTTAGTTAAGTTGCTTCCTGGGTTGGAGTCAATAAAATTTGACATGTCTGTAAGGTCTCATTTGTATATGGTAGTTGTATTTATTGCTGGAGCGTGCTCTCAGCGAAATGACTACTTATTTAAGTCACTAAGTGATACGTCCACTGGCATTGATTTTAGCAATCAATTGGTGCAGACTCCTGAGCTTAATATTCTCACCTATCTATATTATTATAATGGAGCCGGAATTGCTGCTGGTGATTTCAATAATGACGGACTTCTGGACTTGTATTTCACTGGCAACCAAGTGGCAGATAGGTTGTACCTGAATCAGGGTGGCTTGAGGTTTAGGGATGTTACCTCACTATCTGGTATCAAAAGTGAACAAGGGTGGACTACAGGGGCGACACATGTCGATATTAACAATGACGGCTTGCTCGATATATATGTTTGTAAAGTGGCCGGTCTTCAAGGTTCAAATGGGAACTTACTTTTCATAAACAAGGGAATTGATGATAATGGGATACCACACTTCATAGAAGCAGCAAAGGCATACGGACTAAACTTCATGGGGCTTTCTACCCAGGCAGGTTTTTTTGATTACGATTTGGACGGTGATCTGGACATGTATCTTTTGAATCATTCGACCCATCCGAATCGATCATATGGCAAAGGGCATAAGCGTAATGAAGTG
The DNA here is from genome assembly GCA_964406435.1 of uncultured Roseivirgaceae bacterium. Taxonomy (GTDB): domain Bacteria; phylum Bacteroidota; class Bacteroidia; order Cytophagales; family Cyclobacteriaceae; genus JAAEPI01. Next base: position 772 of record CAYORY010000067.1, read on the forward strand.
GATTCGCTCTCAGGTGATCGGCTATACGAAAATAAAGGAGGCTACTATTTTGATGTGAGCAAGCGATCTGGTATTTATCAAGGTTCTATTGGTTATGGGTTGGGACTGAGTTTCGGAGATTTCAATCAAGACGGCTATCCTGATATTTACGTCGGCAATGATTTTTTTGAAAACGACTATCTCTATTTCAACAATGGAGACGGGACTTTCTCGGATCAGATTAGTGAGGATCAGTTTAACTTAGGACATACCACACACTACAGCATGGGCAATTCCATCGCTGACCTGAATAATGACAGTAGACCAGACATATTGAGTCTTGATATGCTTCCTGAAGATATTGAAACATATAAGTCTTCTGGGAGTGAGGATCCATACCCTACCTATAATTATTTCTTACAAAATGGATATTCTCCACAGTATATGCAGAATGCCCTACACATTAATAATGGTCAGGGCTTGTTTCAAGAAGTTGCTAATTATGCGGGAATAGCTGCTACCGAGTGGTCATGGTCAGTGCTTGCTGCTGATTTGGACATGGATGGCTTTCGTGATATCTATATAAGTAATGGGATTAAAGGAGCGACTAACGATATGGACTTTGTCAATTTTATTGCTCAGGAGAAAATACAGAAACAACTAGGTGATAACATGACTTCTGATGGTATGCAATTCATTGATCAGCTGCCGACTAAGAAACTTGTGAATTACTCTTTTAGAAATTTAGGCGCTGTTTCTTTTGAAGATATGAAGGGAAAGTGGTTCGAGTCTAAAGCTACGTTCAGCAATGGAGCCATTTATGCTGATTTGGACAATGATGGAGACTTAGAAATAATAGTTAATAACATTGACGAACCGGCTTCTCTGTTTGAGAACTCAGCTAATAATCTGAATAGAAATTACATTAAAGTATCCTTCAAAGGCTCTCCCGACAACACAAATGGTATTGGCGCCAAAATCTATATTTATTCTGGAGATCTTGAAGTATACGAGGAGAATTATCCGAACCGATCTTATTTATCTGCCCTTCCTTCAACCTTGACTATCGGCCTATCTCAAAATACCATTATTGACTCACTAGTTGTTGTGTGGCCAGGTGGAAGATTTGAGAAATTGAAGAGTCTTAATGTTAACCAAAACCTGACATTGAATTTTGAGGATTCCGACGGGTCCTTCTATGAAGCATCTGCAAGGTCTGAAAATAGCTCACTAGTCAACTCAGATATTTCCTTGGACTTTCAACACCAAGATGCTAATTCATTAGAATTTAACAGACAGCCATTGATACCTTTTGCAAGTGGTAACGGAGGGCCACCCATTTCAATAGGTGATATTAACGCAGACGGCTTTAGTGACATATTTATTGGAGGTGGCAAGTGGCAGTCCAGTAGGTTGTTTATTCAGGACGGCATGGGAGGTTTTTTTAGCCAATCGGAGGAGTTGTTTCAGGAAGATCGGAAGAAGGAAGAAACAGATAATTGCTTTATGGATGTGGATGGAGATGGTGATCTCGATATCGTTTCTGTGATGGGTGGAAATGAATTCAGTAGCGGGGATCCATTGCAGCCGATAGTTTACCTGAATGAAAGCGGAAAATTCATAAAATCCATCGATCGTATCCCAAATTTGAATGTTAACGCCTCCAAAATTGTCCCGATTGATTTGGAGAACGATGGAGATCTAGATTTGATTCTAACGAGTAATACTGTTCCAAATGAGTTTGGCATGCTTTCAACGAACTATATTTTACTTAATAATGGTAAAGGATTTTTTACTGAAAACACTCAAAAGGTGAGTGATGATTTTATGAATGCGGGGTTAATAGTGGATATTGCTCATTTTGATTTTGACAATAATGGTTTTGATGATGTTCTAGTGGTAGGAAATTGGATGTCGCCATCTATCTTTTTTAATTTCTCGGGTAAATTGGCTTTAAAGTCAATGATACATAGTGAGGCCTCAGGATGGTGGAACGCAGTTGAAATTGCCGATTTTGATAAAGATGGAGACCAGGATATAATTGCTGGGAATTGGGGGCTCAATTCTCGATTGAAGGCTTCTAAGAAGGAGCCGGTCACATTGTATAGATATGATTTTGACTCCAACGAAAAAATTGACCCCATCCTGACCTATTTTTATAATGGAAAGGAAATAGCCCTTGCTTCAAAGGTTGAGCTCTCAAAACAACTCCCTTTTCTGAACAAGAAATTCTTATCCTACTCCGCCTTTGCCAAGGCAGATTTAAAGGAACTTTTTGGAGAGGACAATCTTGAAAAAGCTGATAAAAGTAAACTTACAGAATTGGCTTCTTGCTACTTTGAAAATAAAGGAAACAATACCTTTGAAAAACATGTACTACCCGCTGGAGCTCAATACTCTTCAGTGCATGATATTGAAATTGCCGATTTTAACCAAGATGGATATTTGGATGCACTACTTGTCGGAAACACACTTGAAGTGAGCACACAGATTGGTAGATTGGACGCTTCACATGGCGTGCTACTGATCAATGATCAAAAGGGTTTCTTTTACGAGCAGGATCAAAGCTTCAATGTTTCCGGTGCAAGCAGAGATGTGGAGAAAATTGTAATTATGGGTAAGGATCATTGGATAGTAGGTATCAACAATGGGACGCCCATTTTTTTAAAAAGAAGTGAATAATGAGCAGAATGAATCAACTTTTTAAACTCGTTTCTATTTCCTTAGTAGTCTACGCTTGTGGCAGGCCTCAAACTGAAAATGTACCGGTATCACTCTACACGCTTATGCCTTCTTCTGAGACCGGAGTGACCTTCGTAAATGAAGTGGAGAATGAAAAGCAGATGAACATATTCCGCTATCGGAATTTCTACAATGGTGGAGGAGTGGCCATAGGCGACATTAATAACGATGGCCTTGCAGATATCTACATGACCGCCAACATGATGCCCAATCGACTCTATTTGAACAAAGGTGATTTTAAGTTTGAAGATATTTCAGAGAGTGCTGGTGTTCAGGGAGTGAAACCCTGGTCTACTGGAGTGACAATGGTGGATATCAACCAAGATGGACTACTAGATATCTACGTGTCTAATTCAGGAAATCTGGAAGGCAATAATCACGACAATGACCTTTACATTAACAATGGTGATCTGACATTTACCGAAATGGCAAATGATTATAATCTTGCTAAAACTGGTTTCACCACTCACGCTACCTTCTTTGACTATGACAAAGACGGTGATCTGGATGCTTACATTCTTAACAATAGCAATATCCCGGTAAGCAGTCTGGGCTATGCAGGGCACAGGCATGTACGAGCTCGAGACTGGGATGTGCCTGATGCCTTAAAAGGCGTGGGAGATCTTTTGCTACGAAATGACGGTGACACATTTACGGATGTCTCAGAAGAGGCAGGAATATACGGTAGTTTGATAGGTTTTGGACTTGGCGTCTACGTCACCGACATTAACGAGGATTCATTCCCAGACATTTATGTGTCAAACGATTTCTATGAAAGAGACTATTTGTACATCAATAATCAAGATGGCACATTTAAAGAAGACATTACTAATTGGACTTCTCATTTGTGCCTTTCTGCAATGGGTGTAGACATGGCTGACATTAACAATGACGGCCTTAATGACATTTTCATTACAGATATGCTTCCAGCCTCAGACGAGCGGATCAAAAGCGTCATGGAGTTTGAAGGATACAACGTTTTCAAGCTGAAGCAGAGTAAAGATTTTCATCAACAATACATTCAAAACACACTTCAGATCAATAATGGCAATGGCACCTTCTCTGAGGCGGCCTATTTCAGTGGGGTGGCAAAAACGGATTGGAGCTGGGCCGGAATGTTATTCGACATGGACAATGATGGCTTCAAGGATTTGTATGTTACGAATGGCCTAAATCATGATTTGACGGACATTGATTTTGTGGATTTCTTCGCTGATGAGGTCGTTCAGAAGCTCGTTTTGACAGGAGAGAAGGAAGACCTGCTACAAATCATTGATAAAATGCCGGTAGTAAGCCTCCCAAATTATGCGTTTAAGAATAATGCAGACCTGACCTTCGATGACGTCACCAACGACTGGGGATTTTCCCTTCCAAGTTTTTCTAATGGGTGTGCATATGGAGATTTGGACAATGATGGTGATCTTGACCTTGTTGTAAACAATGTCAATATGGAAGCATTTGTCTACCAAAACAACACCAATGAATTGACCAACAATTCATACCTCAAAATTGAATTGAAAGGATCTCCAAAAAACAGGCATGGTATAGGCGCAAGGATCAAGCTGTACATGGGCGATCAAGTCATATTACAGGAGCAAATGCCTTCTCGCGGTTTCCAGTCATCTATGGAGTACACGCTGACCATTGGGCTTGGCGAAAGGGAAAAGGTGGATTCGCTTCGAATCGTATGGCCAGATGATAGGACACAAGTCCTGAGGGAAGTGAAGGCCAATCAGAAGATTAGCCTCGACATCAATGAAGCAGCTGATGAATTTTTTAAATGGAAATTGACTCCCAAAGAGAAAATATTTAGTGAAGTGGATAATGACCTTATTGAACATAAGGAAAATCATTACAATGATTTTGACCATGAAGGGCTAATTGCCAAACAGCTTTCCCAAGAAGGGCCAGCGCTGGCTATTGCTGATGTAAATGGAGATGGAAATGAAGATGTATTCATTGGTGGTGGCAAAGGCCAAGCTGGATCATTGTATCAGCACCAAGGTGATGGGCGTCTAACATTGTTAGCGCAGAAGGCATTTGACGCTGATTCCGAATATGAGGACACTGCGGCGGCATTTTGTGATGTAGACAATGATGGAGACCAGGATCTGATTGTAGGATCTGGAGGTAACCAATACGATGACAAAGCCAACTACATCACAAGAATCTACCTGAATGACGGGAAGGGAGTATTCACTAAATCCAATACTGATTTGGCCGATAAGGAAATGAATATTTCAGTGATTGCACCAAATGATTTTGATGGTGATGGTGATATAGACCTTTTTATTGGAGCCAGAAGTGTACCCGGTATATATGGGATTAACCCTGAGCATACAATGTTGCAGAATAACGGGGATGGCACTTTTACTGACATTACAGAAAAGGCCGCTTATGACATCAAAGAAGCCGGTATGGTCACAGATGCAATCTGGTGGGACTATGACGAAGATGGAAAATCGGATTTGTTGACAGTTTCTGAATGGGGAAGCCCAATGTTCTTTAAAAACTCTGGACGAAGACTGAGCCGCGTATCCACTAGCTTAGACGCTTATCACGGTATGTGGTTGACTTTGGAAAAAAGTGATTTGGATGGAGACGGAGATGACGACCTGGTCTTGGGGAACCAAGGGTCAAATACACTTTATAAAGCGTCAGAATCGAATCCACTGAAGATGTGGATTAACGATTATGACAACAATGGAACCATTGAGCAGATAGTAACCAACAATTATAATAATGGGGATTACCCGATACATATGCGTAAGGAGCTCACAAAACAATTGGCCTTCCTGAAAAAGGAAAATCTGAAAGCCACAGATTATTCTAAAAAAACTATCCAAGAACTTTTTTCAGCGGAGATCATGGATCAGGCTATCGTAAAGAAAGTGACCATTTCTGAAACCGTAATTGCCATCAATGAAGGCAAGGGCCAATTCACCGTAAAACCCCTTCCAAGTAGAATACAACTTTCCTGCGTTTGCGGGATTATGTGCTCTGACGTAAATCAAGACGGAAATATGGATATCCTTCTAGCAGGGAATAATTTCGAATTTAAGCCACAATTCTCTCGGCTTGATGCTAGCTACGGAAATGTCCTGTTAGGCAAAGGTGATCTAGACTATGAATGGCAAAGTCATGATAAAAGTGGATTTTTTGTTAGAGATGAGGTGAAACACCTGTCTGTCTTTAAAGATGCCTCAGGTACCGAATTCTACTTCGCAGCAATAAATGAAAGTAAGCCAAAAGTGTTTACACAAAACAAGTAATCTACTTGGAATGAAAAACCTCGGTCTCTTACTACTATTACTTTACTTAGTCTCTTGCCAAGACGCGTCACTTTTTGAGAAAAAGGAAGGAACTGGAATTGATTTTCACAATACCATTACCGAAACTGATGATTTCAACATAATAGATTACCTCTATTTCTATAATGGTGGAGGTGTGGCTATTGGGGACATCAATATGGATGGCCTGCCTGATGTGTTCCTTTCCGGTAATCAAGTGAAGAACCAGCTTTTCCTAAACAAAGGAGACATGCAGTTTGAAGAAATCACTGAGCAGGCTGGAGTGGCTGGTAATAGTGATTGGAACACAGGAGCCGTGATGGCCGATGTAAACGGAGATGGATTATTAGATATTTATGTCTGTGCAGTTGTAGGGCTTAGGGGATTAGACGGTCACAACGAACTTTTCATAAACAATGGCGATCTGACCTTTACAGAAAAAGCTGCTGATTTTGGATTGGATTATGATACCTACAGTTCTTCCGCAGCTTTCCTGGATTATGACTTGGATGGTGATTTGGATATGTTTTTATTGAACCATGCCGTGCACACACAAGAATCATTTGGTCATGCCGATTTACGAAATAAAAGATCCTATGAGTCTGGTGATAAGCTACTAAGAAATGATAATGGCAAGTTTACTGATGTGAGTGAAGCAGCGGGTATTTACGGAGGTGTGAACGGCTATGGACTTGGACTTGCCATCTCAGATTTCAACAGCGATGGGTATCCTGATATCTATGTAGGAAATGATTTCCATGAAGATGACTACTATTATCTCAATCAAACCAATGGTACCTTCAAAGAAAGCCTAAAGGATCATTTCGGGTTTACTTCCAGATTCTCGATGGGAAACGACGTAGCAGATATAAATCACGACGGACGTCCAGATATACTGAGTCTTGATATGCTACCACAGGATGAAACGGTACTCAAGAGTTCCGAAGGGGACGACAATTTGAACATTATGAAAATCAGGACCAGCGAGTACGGCTATCATTATCAATTCTCTCGTAATATGCTCCATGTAGGGAGTGAGAATGGACAATTTGCTGAGATCGCATTGATGAGTGGCATTGCGGCCACAGATTGGAGCTGGAGTGGACTTTTTGCTGACTATGACCAAGACGGAGAGCTGGATTTATTCGTGGCAAATGGGATCCCCAGAAGGCCAAATGACCTAGACTATATTCGATATGTGTCAGATGATCAGATTAAGAATAAAATCGGAACCACCAAGCTCGTAGATCAAAGGGCGCTTGAAATGATGCCGTCTGGGGCCGTTCGGAATTTTATTTTCAAAGGATCAGAGGATTTAACCTTTACAGATAAGTCTGGAAGCTGGCTGCCTCAGGAAACGCTTTTCTCCACGTCTGTAGCCCTTGGCGATCTTGATCTTGACGGGGATTTGGATATGGTCATTAATAATGCAAATGAGTATGCCTCTGTTTATGAAAATAAGACCGATCAGTCTGCCAACTACCTTAAAATTGGTTTTGATCTTGAAGGTAATACTGCAGGTATAGGTACTAAGGTTTTTGCATATGTCAACGGCAAACTGCATTTTCAAGAATTGTATACAGTCAGAGGGTTTCAGGCTTCATCAGAACCCATCCTTCATTTTGGTTTTGGAGAATCTACCATCGTGGATTCTTTAAGAATTATTTGGCCAGACAAGACAAGTCAGACCTTACAGAAAATATCGACTAATCAATTCTTGAGGATTAGTAAAGAGGGAAATAGGCCTTTTCCTTCCGACTTTAAAAGGGCCGTAGCAAAGAGATTTCGAAAAGTAGATAATCTGCTCGGAATTAAGTTCAATCACAAAGAAGATCGATATATTGATTTTGATCGTCAAAAGTTGATGCCCTACCAGACCTCCGATCGAGGACCTGCCATAGCGATCGGAGACCTAAACGGAGACGGTCTTGAGGATATTTTTTTCGGGGGATCCAAGCACATTCCTCCGGCCATATACTATCAGTCCGAGGCAGGATTCATCGCAGGTAAGCAGAAGATTATTCTTCAAGATTCTGCGAAGGAAGATGTTTCGGCGATCATTGCTGATTTTAACAATGATCAGATAAACGATTTACTGATCGGAACTGGGGGAGCCGATTACTTCGGCCAAATGGATCAACTGCTTGACCCAATTTATTTTTTTGGTGACGAAAAGTTATCAAAAGGTACACTTGCTGATGCTTATGATAACGCATCGATTGTCATTTCACATGATTTTGATCAAGATGGAGACTTAGATGTATTCGTAGGGAATCATGTGGTCACCAATGACTTTGGCACAATACCTCCTTCATTTTTGATGGAGAATGAGGGCGGACATTTTCGTGTTATGGAACAATGGGAATTAGGGATGATCACAGATGCGCAGTGGACAGATTATGATGAAGATGGTGATCAGGATTTGGTGGTGGTAGGCGAATGGATGACTCCCAAAATATTAGTGAACAACCAAGGGACTTTCTCCATTGGGGATCTAACCGAGAACCTTTTTGGACTTTGGCAAGTCGTCGCACCGTTTGACATAGATCAGGACGGGGATATGGATTATTTGCTTGGCAACTGGGGTCTCAATTCCAAATACACCGCGAGTAAGCAGTTTCCACTCAAAATGTATTACTCAGATTTTGATGGCAATGGAAGCACAGAAACCATCTTGGCCGCAGCAAAGGATGGGAAGTACTATACCCTGGAATCCAAAAATGGACTGACCGAGCAATTAGTTTATCTCAAAAAGAAATACACGGACTATAAGAGTTTTGCCGGAAAAACCGTCGAGGAGATTTTCGGTGAAAAACTTGAAAAATCCATTTTGATGGAAGTATCAGAGCTGAGAAGTGGATACTTGAAAAATGATAACGGAACTTTCAACTTTGTGCCCTTCGAGCAAGGCATGCAGATTGCACCAATTTTGGAATTCCTGGTGCATGATTTCGATGCAGACGGTGAGCTGGAAGCACTCGCTGGCGGAAACTATTTTGGAGTAAAACCTTATCATGGGAGGTTTGGGAGTTTCTCTGGGGCCTTAATTGATGGAGAAAAATTGTTATATGGTGCTGACCTAGGACTCGATTTCATGAACAAGTCGATCCGCTCACTGAATATTATTTCTGTTGCAAACGAAGACTATCTTTTGGTCACAGTAAATAATGATTCTGTTCAAGTTTACAAATTCTGAAATGAAGAGAATTTTATTGGCCGTATTATTCGTTTTCATTGCTTTTTCAGGTTGGTACTTATTCCTTAAATCATACGACGTACAGGCCAATTTCCAGGTGAATGCTTACCCAGGCACAGTTGTGCAGATTATCAAAACATGGTCGACTTCTTTACCTGAAGCTGAAATAATTTCTCAGGATTCGATTTACTCCATTAGTCAGAAAATCACGGTGGAGAATGACACCTATTTTTATAACTGGG
>CAYORY010000068.1:0-10087 GCA_964406435.1 uncultured Roseivirgaceae bacterium
ACGGCATGGATAATTTATTAAGTACTGGGCTCTTCGATTCTTTCAGGCATTTCTTTCCAGAAGAAATCAAATACAGCTGGTGGAATTATAAGTACAATGCACGAGCTCGGAACGTCGGCTGGCGCATTGATTACTTTCTCGTTAGTGAGCAGTTGAAAGAGCGGACCGTAGGAGCGGATATTTACAACGAGCTGCTTGGTTCTGATCATTGCCCTGTCGGCTTGAAGCTTTCCCTGTAAATGCGGTTTAGTTTCTGGTCTGCCCCTAGATTTGCGACTCCAACATTAACCTATACCACATGTCCGTAAAGCAAGTTCCTCTACACCATATTCACGAATCTTTAGGTGCCAAGATTATTCCTTTTGCGGGGTTTGATATGCCCGTGCGCTACAGTTCCGACAGGGACGAACATTTTTGTGTTCGCGAGCGAGTAGGCGTATTCGACGTTTCCCATATGGGCGAGTTCATGGTGCGAGGCACAGGTGCTTTGGATTTGATCCAGCGAGTGACGAGCAATGACGCATCCAAGATTGTGGATGGCCAGGCTCAATATTCTTGCCTGCCAAACAAAGACGGTGGTATCGTCGATGACCTCATCGTATACAAGATGGGGGATGAAGATTATATGCTGGTGGTGAATGCCTCCAACATTCAGAAAGATTGGGATTGGATTCAATTGCTCAACACACAGAATGTGGAGATGGAAGATGTTTCTGATGAAACTGTTTTGTTGGCTGTTCAAGGGCCAAAAGCTGTAGCCACCCTCCAGAAACTTACCGACATTGATCTATCGGGAGTTGGATTTTACAAATTCACTAAGGGTGTTTTGGCCGGAGTAGAAATGATCATTTCCGGTACGGGATATACAGGCTCTGGTGGATTCGAGTTGTACATTCCAAAAGAGCATGGTGAAAAAGTTTGGAAGCAAGTTTTTGAAGCTGGAGCGGAATTCGGCATACAACCTATCGGACTTGGCGCTCGAGACACCCTGAGACTTGAAATGGGTTTTTGCCTATACGGCAATGACATCACCGACACCACCTCTCCACTGGAAGCCGGACTGGGTTGGATCACCAAATTCACTAAGGAGTTCACCAATTCTGAAAATCTGAAAGCTCAAAAAGAGGCAGGAGTCGAAAGAAAGTTAGTTGGTTTTGAGATGGAGGAAAGAGGAATTCCTCGTCATGGCTACAAGCTGCTGAATGCGGCTGGCGAGGAGATAGGGGAAGTAACCTCAGGCACCATGTCTCCTTCGTTGGATAAAGGCATTGGGATGGGCTATGTACTTACAAAATACAGCTTGCCAGAAAGCGAAATCTTTTTGGAGGTGCGCGGCAAACAACTCAGAGCCAAAGTTGTAAAACCTCCTTTTTTGAAATGAAAAAAATAGAAGTCTGCCTTTCGCCGGAGCTGATCCATCAGCATTCTCTTGGCGGCAAAATCGTGGTTGTTGTGGATATTTTCAGAGCGACCTCCTGCATTGTTTCGGGGTTAGCTCATGGGGTAGCAGCCATCAAGCCGGTGGCTACCGTCGATGAAACTTTTGAATTGGGGAATCAGGGCTACATCATGGCGGGTGAGCGCGGAGGAGAAAAAGTGGAAGGGTTCGATATGGGCAATTCTCCCTTCGAGTACATGGACGATGAGTTGATAGGTAGAAAGGTGGTGATTTCTACGACCAATGGCACTCAGGCCATTGCTAAATCTGAGGATGCAGATCAAATCTTAATTGGCGCATTTCTGAATCTATCAGTCACAGCTGACTATCTGAAAAATCAGGATAACGATGTGGTCATTCACTGTGCCGGTTGGAAGGGAACGGTGAACATTGAGGACACGCTGTATGCTGGGGCGCTCATACATAGGCTCATGTCTACTCATGAAGTAGCCAATGATTCCGGATTGGTGGCTGCAGAGTTGTACAGAGGGAATCAGAATGATTTACATGCTGCCGGCAAGCAGTCGGGGCATGCGCATCGACTCGCTGGGTTTGGTGTCACCAAGGACATTGAGTTTTGCATGAAGGTGGATGAAAAGGATGTGCTGGTAGCTCTTGAGGGGGAGCACTTGGTTAGAATCTGATTCGTAAATTTCATTGACAGCCTATCGATTATGAGATGCCGGAACGAGTCCGGCAATTTGTTAAAACCTAATCCCCTCTTTACCTAGCTCCATGTCGCTCAATTCCAGCTCCAGTGCCCGTGTCGAAAGCTGAATTTCTCTCAGTGAGATGATCAATGAAACAAGCAAACTGCCCATGGAGCCGGCAAAGAAGTAGCTGCCCCATTGTTCATTTCCCCAATAGATGAAGGCCATGCTTACCACGCATCCCACGAAACTGAGCACGCCAAAAAATTGCATATTTCTGATCAGGAACAGTCTGAGCCTGAGGTTTTTTATTTGTCCTTTCAGTATGCCCTTGTCGGGATTCTGCTGGTACTTGCCATGAAGCTGTCGGATAAGGGTGGCTGTGGAAAGGAAGCGGTTGGTGTAGGCGAGCAGCAGGAGCGTGATTGCGGGAAAAAGTAGCGAAGGGGTCGTAAGCGTCATGTGTTTTTTAGTTTTTCATTCTCTAAATGCCGAGTAGCATCCCTTTGGTTCTTCTTTTCCATATTTTTTTCAAAGGCCTTTGTCAAGTCCACTCCCGTTTGATTGGCGATACATATTAACACCCACAGCACGTCGGCTATTTCGTCATCTATTTCACGGTTTTTATCGGATTCTTTGAATGATTGGTCACCGTATTTTCTGGCCATCAGCCTGGCCAATTCGCCCACTTCTTCTGTGAGCACCGCCATGTTTGTCAATTCACTGAAATACCGGACGCCTTTGTTTTGGATCCAATAGTCGACCGTCTTTTGGGCTTCTTCGAGGGTCATTAGTTGGCTTCCAGGTTTTCACGCTCCTCCAAAAGCTCCCTGCCTTCCTTATTCAGAAGCTCCGAGAAGTAGGCCACCCGTTGCTTTTCTTCTCGCATCAACGAGTCCATATTTGGCGAGAATGATTTGAATGTTTCATGCGGAAACCGTTTGCCGGGGGTGTAGGTATCCTTCCACATTAGGGTTTTTTTGATCGTGCCGTTTTCAAAATAATATTTGAATTCTTCAGCTATTCTGTCGTCTCTGAAATTCATCATGTGCCCGGAGAAGAGTTGTTGACCGTCCTCGAAATAGAAGTAGTCATCTCGCTCAAAATGTGGCGTTTTAGTGAGGCCGACTAATTTCATCAAGTGGTGGTCTTGATAGTATCCACGGATTTTGAAGAGGGTATCGCCGCGCACAAAATCGTCTTCGATGATTTGAAGCCTGTGACTGTGGTCGATCTCAGATACCTTCTTGTTCACGGCTTCCACAAGTTTGCCTTTCTTGCTCAGGTCGGAGTGGCATCCTGTGATTAGTAGGATGCAAACAATCAGAAGTGGTAGGAGAGGTCTCATGATATTTTTTGATTTGAAGATAAAGCAAAACAAACATTTGACTTGAACTTACAGCTCTCAATTCCGTGAAAGCCCTAGAACTATCCAAAATTTTAACATGAAACAATTAATTAAAGTATTTGCCATTTCAATGATGGCTGTGTTTTTCATTGCAGAAAATGCCTCTGCACAAAAGGACAAATCAACACGACCCAGCCCACCTGCCCAAGCGACAGCCAAAATAGGTGATGCTACAGTGACCATCGACTACAGCCAGCCAAGTAAAAAGGGACGGGAAGTTTTTGGCGGAATAGTGCCCTACGGCGAAGTTTGGCGTACGGGTGCAAATGAAGCTGCTTGGATCGAAGTATCGGCTGATGTGACCATCGGCGGAAAAACCCTGAGCAAAGGAAAGTATGGTCTTTTCACCGTGCCGGGAGAGAAAGAATGGGAAGTTATTTTCAATAAGACCTGGGATCAGTGGGGAGCCTACAATTATTCCAAAGCGGATGATGTACTAAGAATAAAGGCTAAAGCCTCAAGTACGGCTGCCACGGAGAAATTCACGATCAGCATCAGCGATGGTGGCACAGTGACGATGGCATGGGACACCACCAAAGCCGAATTTCAGATTAAGTAATTCGGAATAAGAAGAATTAAGAGCCTCGCCAAAAGCGAGGCTTTTTTTATAGAATGTTCAGCAGCTGCTCTTTGATTTTTTCCAGTTCGTCTTTCATTTCCACCACCAGCTGCTGCATATCAGGGTCATTTGCTTTTGACCCGATGGTGTTGATCTCACGACCAATTTCCTGAGAGATAAATCCAAGTTTTTTCCCCTCAGACTCTGTGGAGTTCATCACCTCCAGAAAATAATCCAAGTGGCGACCTAGCCTCACTTTTTCTTCAGTGATGTCCAGCTTTTCGATGTAGTAGATCAATTCCTGCTCGAACCGATTTTCATCCACCTGCACTTTTTCACGGATTTCGTCCAGGTTTTTGTCAATTCGTCTTTTGATGTTTTCAATCCTTGGTTTGTCCAACTCGGCGATGGCTGCAAGGTTCTTTGCGATAGTGGAGATGTATTCTCTAAACTTCACCTCTAAGGATTTCCCTTCCTCCAGCCTGAAGGCATTACATTTTTGACAGGCTTTTTCGAAAACGACTTGGACGTCTTCCCACTCCAGCCTTAGTTCTTCATCTTCCTGTGAAATCACATCCGGAGAATGAAGTGCCATTTTGAAAAGGTCCTTGGTTTCCTCGCCCAGATCAGCAGCAAGGCGTTTGTATTTTTCGTAGTAAGACTTTAGAAGTGCTTCATTGATAGTCACAGGCTTGGTCTCGTTTTCCGTTTGGATTACTTCTACCAGTCCGTTGATCTTACCCCGCTTCAGCATTTGCTGAAAAAGACCCCTCATTTCGGTTTCTCGAGAAGAGAGCTCCTTTGGTAGCTTGCATCCAATATCCAGAAACTTGCTGTTCAGGGACTTCAATTCTACTTTGACAAGTACTCCGTTTATTTCGGCTTCAGCTTGGCCGAACCCGGTCATTGATAATAGCATGTGGTAAAGTTAAAAATCTACGCCAATGGAGATGTACCATTTTGGCGCGGTGACATTGAAGTCACGCACTGGCAAAGCTCGGTCTAATTTCAGGAAGTACCCCAAAAAAGACATTCTTACCCCTGCTCCGTACCCTGCCAGCCACGGGTTTCTGAAGTCCTTTAGGTTGGCGGAAAAAGGTTGGCCGTCTATTTCGATTCGTTCTTCTTTGAATGAATTTTCTCGAGTGAAAGGAGGTGCCCCTGACCATGCAGTCCCTATGTCATAGAAATAAATGAATTGGAAGTTTCTGAGGAAATTAGAAGACATTGGCCTGCGTATCAGGTATCTGAAAATTGGAATTCGAAGTTCTGCATTGAATACTATAGCGTCTGACCCAACTAACTCGCCGTATCTGTGACCTCTCACTGAGGTAGCGAATTCATGAAATACGATATTAGAATTGTTTATTGGAATTGGATCGTTAGAGATATCAGTTGGAGCAATAGGATCTTTTTCACCTAGATTATTTCGGGAAGCCAAAATCCAATTGTCCACACCTCCAACTAAGAATTTAGGATTATTATCTCCCCAGAATCGTCCGTAGTAACCACGAGTTGCGAATGTGATCTCCCGGTGGATTTTCTGATAATGTCGTAGATCCACCTCCAACTTGTTAAACATGAGACCATTGGAGGAAATCGGCTGATACCTCTTATACTCCACCAAACCTCTGCTCCCTTGTAGAATGTTGTAACCAATTTCTACGGAATTATCATAGACCATTGCTAACCTAATGCCCCCATAATCTATGAATTGATCTTGAGCTATAGTTGGGTTACTATCCAAAATAGCATCTGTCGTCAGATTCAAGAAAGATGTCCTTGCGTAGAATGGAGCTACCGTTCCTCTGAAACTATGCGTGACAGGCACTGACATGCCTGCTTCAATATTATCTAATCTATATTTTTGAAAAAGAATTGGATCGAATG
Organism: uncultured Roseivirgaceae bacterium; assembly: GCA_964406435.1. GTDB lineage: Bacteria > Bacteroidota > Bacteroidia > Cytophagales > Cyclobacteriaceae > JAAEPI01. Next base: position 5,946 of record CAYORY010000068.1, read on the forward strand.
AGTCCCCGATTATGTATGTCTTGCGATCGATTCTAAAATGAAAATCGGCCCAGTAGGGGAGGTACTGTGCTTCGGCGAAGAGATCGGATTGGGAAAAATCCTGAGTGAAATATCCACCTGCGAGCAGTCTATAGTTTTCCATCACGTCCGCCACTTCGGTTTGTAGTACAAATCCAAAGCCCCGAAGCGGGTCATTGGCGAATGTGGTGGTTACGTTTCCAAAACTGAACCGAGGAAAATAACGGAACGGCCCAATTCGCTCGGTATCTCTTGTCATTTTCTGATAGTTTGCAAAAAATGAGTCTGGTTCGTAATCATCCTTTACTTCGTCACTAAAAGAGTAATTATCAGTATCGATGTACCCAGGTGGTAACTTCTCCTTTGGGCCCTCTTGCGGCTCATCTTGAAAAGCAAAATCATCGGGCTCAAGTGGATTGAAAACTTCGGTGGTATCGTCTTCCAGCTCGAGCTCGAAACCTGAATCAGGCGTGTTTCTTCTCGTAAATAAAAATCTGGATTGCTTGACCTGCTGCCGTGGTGTTGGCTGGGTGAAATTATTTCCATCCAGGTCTAAGTTGCGGTTGTGGTACACCTTATGAAACCCCTTGTTCAGCATCATGAAAGAAATGGCGTCATTGTCGAAATGAAGGTCGTAATCGTCAATCCCGCTGTTGAATGACGATACCTGACTGAAGGTGGTGTCGAGCAAATTGAACCGGTAGAGATTGGTGATGCCCTTCTGGTCACTTAGGTAGTAGATGAAGTAATCATTCTTCGGAATTGGTTTTCGATCCGTGCTGTAGGTGTTGGTCAGCCTGAAGAAACTGTTCTTGGTAGTGTCCAGATCGTAAATGAACAGGTTGAAGTTATCGGTGACGTCATTCATGGAGACGTTTTTGATCCTGAGTGAATCATTCACTCTGTTTGAAGCAAAAACGATGGCGGCACTTCCGGGAATGAATACCGGATCCAGATCATCGTACACATCTTGGGTTATGCGCCGAAGGGAATTACGTCGCATACTGATGAGATATATGTCGTTTTGGCCATCCACGTCCCCACTGATTACAACCAAACGTCCATTGTCATTGAACGAAAAGGATTCAATTTGCCGAAACCGATCCAAGGGTTTTTGTCTCTTCTCGCCTGTTTCAATGTTGTAAGTATCGAGGTAGAGATTGCCCCGCCTGAAGACGATCGCCCCGAGAGTTTGAGCATCTTGCCAATCCAGCAGCGGCATATAATTATCCACTTCCTGGTCATTGATTCTATAGCCCCCTCTTGCAATCCGGACTTGCTTGTTGGTTTTCAAATCCTTTATGTAGATGTAGTATTGACCATTTTTGATTCGGGCAAAGGCCACTTTATCTCCAAGTGGATTCAAGGCAATGGTGGTGGTAATCAAATCTTTGGCGCGCTTCTTCGACACCATGTTGCTATCTACCGGTGGCTGATATTCCTGAATGACTTGTTCGTTTTGAAGCACATAAAAATTTTGCCAGTTTCCCAAAAAAGCTTTGTAGGAGACACCAAGGGATTGTCCGATACTTGTCTCTTCTTTTCGAATTATTCGGGTCAGGTTAAGGATGTTTGAAATGTTACTTTCGCCATACGTGCTGGCTATGTAGTTCCAAATGGATTGCCCGACGGGTCCTGAATCGGCTTCATTTACTCTTAACTTTTTTCCTACCCTTTTTCGAGCCAGATAGTCACGGATATAGTTGTCCATTTCTTCATTCCATCCATAGGCCAAGTATCGGGCGCCCCCGTCGATGAACCATTCGGGGAGTGTGAGCAAGAATGAATTTTGAAAAATTTCGCCCAGACTTCCGCCATAGAGCATGTCCCGGATGAGCACTTTGGCAATGCCGTAAATGAGGTCTTCCTGAAATTTATGTGCCTGACCTGAGTAGGCCACTTCGGCCTGCATTTTCACGAAATTGGTTTTCCCACCGATCGTGTACACGTCTCCACCGATTCCAATATTGCTCTGCTGCAGGTCGTGTATAGAATTGTAAATGAGCACCTTTGGCTTGGTGTACGGCGCATAACCGATCTTGTCGGTGAGCTCAGGGTAGGCCTCCTCCAGATAATCCACGGCATCTTGGGCATACCCCTCACCACCCTCTGAGTAGTACACGTCGAAGCTATTGGTGCTGATGTAGCTCCATCCTAAAGCCTCATATTGGATTCTATTTTGGCCGAATTCCGTATTGTAGTGCTGACCGGATGCAGTGAACCCTACCAGTATGAATAGGCCAAGTAACCAAGTATGTTTTTGCTTAAAAAACCCTGCTAACATCTGCTTCTGGAAGAAATTCCGCTGTGCCTTCAAATGAATCGATAAACAATTTAGAAAAATACGGTACTAAAGAAACACCTTTCGTTCCAAAACCATTAAAGATACCTACAGCTTTATTTTCGGGATGCCAGCCAATGTATGGCCGCCTGTCATGCGTTGCTGGTCTGACGCCTGCTGAGGCCGATATTAATTCATATTTACCACTGAAAAGTTTTGTCATGCGCCGCTGCAATTCTTCAATTCCTTTTTGCTGAGGTTCGAATGAAAGCAGCTCGTGATCATAGGTGGAGCCTATACGGAATAAGCCATTTTTGGGAAGCATAAAAACTCCTCGGTTGTAAATTCTATCGGGGGGCAAATCGCAGGCAATATCAATGATCTCTCCGCGCACGGGTTTGAACGGGAGGTTTTTCCAAAATACATTTTGGCTGAAGAATGTGCCATCCGAGAAAATGATTTTATCAGCCGTGAAATTCTTGTAAGTCACCACCTCGCTGAATTGTAATTCATCGGAATCAATGGCGGAGGGTTCGAAAACCCCCTTTTCAGTGAAGTAGTTTCGAGCAGCCTCAATCAACACTGGCAAATCCACAAAGCCTGTTTTCGCTAGCTCCAGTCCGCCAAACTCATCCAACAGTTCGGACACTCCGGTTGGTTTTTGATGAATTTGCTTGATGTAAACTGAATATTGATCTTCCTGACCTTTGGCGTTCCAGTCATTCTGCTCCTCTATGGAAAAAAATGGTCGATAAATGGGAATGGCTTGGTGAAAGGATGTTCCCAGTTTTTGCTCAAGCCCGGCATAGAATTCCGGCAAGCCGTCAAACAATTCATCAGCGAGCCAGGTCTTTACCATTTTACGCCCAGTTATCGGATTATATAGGCCGGCCGCCTTGTTGGATGAGGTGTCGTTCGAGCACGGGTCGAAAATTCTTATTTCGTACCCGCGATTAATTAATTCCAGCCCTAAGAGCGTCCCTGCTATGCCTTGTCCTACTATGATGAAATCGATCTTAACCAAGAGGTAATTATTTTGTGGCAAATTTGCTCTTATGAACATCAAAACCTTCGTTTTCAATCCATTTTTTGAAAACACCTATGTGCTTTCTGACGAAGCAGGAAACGCAATCATAATTGATCCGGGCTGTTATGATGCGGCAGAAAAAAAGCAGTTGTATGATTTTGTGGCTGAAAGGGGATTGCATGTTCTTGCTATGATAAATACACATTGCCACATAGATCATGTGCTGGGAAATGATGCGGTGAAGGATCACTTCAAGGTGGATTTGTGGGTGCCAAAAAACGAAGGAGAGGTTTATCGAGCGATTCCTTCCTACGCTCCGTCCTATGGCTTCACTGGTTATAGAGAAGCCGAAGTGGATCATTGGTACGAAGAAGGCACACAGATTTTTGGTGATTTAACGTTTAAGGCGATCGAAGTGCCGGGGCATTCGCCCGGTCATATGGTTTTTTATTTTGAAGAGGAGAAAGTGCTGATAGGTGGAGACGTGCTATTCAGGGAGAGTATTGGTCGCACGGATTTGCCGGGTGGCAATCACGATGATTTGCTGAGGAATATCAAAGAAAAAGTCTACACCTTGCCTAATGAAGTGACGGTCTATCCGGGGCACGGTCCTGAGACGACCATCGGTTATGAGAAGCAATACAATCCATTCGTAAGAGCCTGATGAAAAAGCACATTCCAAATTTTTTGACGTGTTGCAACTTGATGGTGGGGGCTGTGGGGATTGGTTATGTGGCGGTTACTAAGGATTATCACCACAGCATTTACATTGTTTAGTTTGCTGCTTTTTTTGATTTTCTCGATGGATTGGCTGCT
>CAYORY010000069.1:0-10047 GCA_964406435.1 uncultured Roseivirgaceae bacterium
TCTCGTGGGTTCGGGTGTTTGCTTATGGCATTATAAAGCTTCGGCTGGGTGAATTTTGGTTCGTCACTTTCGTTGTGCCCGTGTCTTCGGTAGCAAAGAATATCGATGAAAATATCCTTGTTGAATTTTTGTCGATATTCAACGGCCAAGTTGGAGCAAAACTGCACCGCCTCAGGGTCATCTCCATTGACGTGTAGAATAGGGGCATCCACCATTTTGCCAATGTCCGTGCAGTAAATGCTGGATCTGGCGTCATCAAAATCAGTGGTGAATCCAACTTGGTTATTAATCACTATGTGAATAGTTCCACCTGTTTTGTAACCTTCGAGGAGGGACATCTGGGTGCATTCGTAAACTATTCCTTGACCCGCTACTGCCGCATCACCGTGGATCAAAACAGGGATGGCCTTACTCATGTCCCCGCGATATTCATCATCAATCTGTGCTCTGGCATAGCCAAGAACCACCGGGTTCACGGCTTCCAGGTGAGAGGGGTTCGGAGCGAGCTTTAGGTAAATCTTTTTGTCTGCGGTGGTATCGATATGGCTGGAATAGCCGAGGTGATACTTCACGTCACCATCTCCCATCGTCAAATCAATCTCTCGGTTTCCTTCAAACTCACTGAAAATCTCTTCGTACGTTTTGCCCATGATATTGGCCAGTACATTCAGTCGCCCTCTGTGAGCCATCCCTATCACTACTTCCTCGGCACCAAGCTCCGAGCCCCGATTGATAATTTTGTCGAGTGCAGGAATGGTGTTTTCGCCCCCTTCGAGAGAGAATCTTTTCTGACCCAGAAACTTTGTATGTAGGAAATTCTCAAAAACCACAGCCTCATTGAGTTTCGATAAGATTCTAAGCTTGTCTTCTTTACTCGGCGAATAATTGAATCCTTCGTTCTCAATTTTGTGCTTGAGCCATTCAAGAATCTCCGGCTCACGAATGTGGGTTATCTCAAAGCCTATACTTCCGAGATAAACTGATTCAAGTTTCTCAACGATCTTTTTGAGCGGCGCTTTTCCCAAACCTATTTCGGCACCTACCTCAAATTCTTTTTCAAGATCGGACTTGTCCAGTCCGAATTGCTCAATATCGAAAGTAGCCACGTGGGGTCGTCGTTCACGAACAGGATTGGTTTTCGACTTTAGGTGCGCATACGTTCGATACTGGTAGATCAGGTTGCGAACCATTATTTCTTTAGTGTCGGCAGGAACGGCACCACTCGTAGTTTTGCCATTAAGATTGGTTTGGCCGAAATCGAATCCCTCGAAAAACTTCTTCCAGGACTCGTCGATGCTTGATGGGTCTTGCTTGTAGCTATTGTACAGCTCTTCGATGTAATCGGGGTGCGCGTTGGCAATGTAAGAATATCGATCCATATTGATCAGAATAGATTATCACAAAAGTATACGGGAAAGAGGTCAATCAAAAATTGCATATTCGTTTGAACGAATATTTCATTCCAAGCACGAATATGTAAATTCGTGGCATGAAGCCAACCTGGCAAAACTTGAACCTTCCTATTCTTGATTGCTTAGAAGAAACAAAGCAAAAGCTAGCGGCCAATCCAACAATTCTGCTGAATGCTCCTCCCGGAGCAGGGAAGAGTACGATCGTTCCAATTGCCTTGCTTGATGAGGACTGGTTAGGTAATAAGAAAATAATGGTGCTCGAACCACGTCGATTGGCAGCTCGGACTATTGCAGTGCGCTTGGCAGAGTTGATCGGTGAGGAAGTGGGCCAGACAGTCGGATTTAGAATTCGGTTCGAATCCAAAGTGAGTGAAAAAACGAGGGTTGAAGTCATTACTGAAGGTATTCTCACTCGTATGCTTCAGTCGGACAATGCCTTGGAGGATGTGGGCTTGGTCATTTTCGACGAGTTTCATGAGCGCAACATTCACTCTGATGTAGCATTGGCTTTGTGCAGGGAAAGCCAGCAAGTCTTGCGGCCTGATTTGAAAATTCTGATCATGTCAGCCACACTGAACCTGGCTGAATTAGAAAGAGCGCTTAAAGCGCCACTGGTGGAGAGCGATGGTCGACAATACCCGGTGGAAATCATCCACCATGGTGAAACGGACGAGCGCATGTTGCCAGAGTTGGCAGCAGATGTAATCAAGAAGGCTTCAGATTCGCATGAAGGTGATATTTTGGTTTTCTTCCCAGGGCAGGGAGAGATAATGAAATGCCATGAGATTCTAAAGCGAACACATCGGCGTTTTCAGATTCATCCACTTTACGGTCAGCTGCCTTTTGGGAAACAAAGAGCGGCCATTTTGCCTGACAAGGAGGGAAGACGAAAAATCATTTTAGCTACGTCCATTGCCGAAACAAGTTTGACGATAGAGGGCGTGAAAGTAGTGGTGGACACAGGATATGGTCGAACGCAGAAATGGGATCCAAAATCGGGTTTGTCGAGACTGGAGACTGTTAGAATTTCTAAGGATTCAGCCGATCAAAGAGCTGGTCGAGCCGGCAGACTTGGCCCAGGAGTGTGTTACCGCATGTGGTCAAAAGCCACAGAGATGCACCTTCAATCTCACCGAACACCCGAGATCATGGAGGCGGACTTAGGATCGCTCGCGCTAGACCTTGCTAACTGGGGCATTACCAATCCTAATCAATTGGATTGGGTGACCGAACCGCCCAAAGGTGCGATGTATGCGTCTAAGGAAATGCTCGAAGAACTTGGAGCCACCGAGAATGGTCGCATATCGGAGCATGGTAAGAAGATGCATCAGCTTCCATGTCATCCCCGAATTGCTCACATGCTCTTGAAGGCCGAAGAGGATGGTTTGGTTGGGCTGGCTGCTGATGTGGCATCACTCATCGAGGAGCGTGACCCGATGGGAAAAGATACCGGAGTAGACATCAACGAGCGGATTGAGCTTTTGAGGAAGTTTAGAGGAGAAAATAGATTGAGTGGAAAATGGAGCCGAATTGAGAAGGTGTCAGAAACGTATCGAAGGTTGTTTGAAGCCGAAGCTGATAATGAGCCAGTCGATCCCTTTGAGACCGGATTGCTTTTGACCTTTGCTTACCCTGAGCGCATTGCTTATGCCCGTCCCGGCAACAATGCACAGTTTCAACTGGCGAATGGAAAAATAGCCATGATCGGTCATCGGGATGATTTGGCACACGAAGCTTGGCTGGCTGCAGCGCACATGGACGCCAGAGACGGAATGGGTAAAATTTTTCTTGCATCCCCATTGAATCCGCGTGACCTTCAGGAGAAAATTGTGCAGAAGGAAGTAGTAGAATGGGATCCTGATGATGGCGTGCTGTCTGCAACTCTGCAGATGCGAATAGGAAGTATAATCCTAAAATCGACTCCTCTCCCTGATCCCGACCCAGACGAAAAAGCAAATGCAATTTGCAGGGCATTGAAGAAATCAAAGGGAAGTTTGCTCGACTGGAATGAGGAGGTAGAGCAATGGCAAAATCGGGTGCTATCTGTAAAGAAATGGAGAGCAGGAGAAAGCTGGCCGGATGTGAGTCGCGAGACGCTCGTGCTTACCTGTGACGAATGGCTGCCTCCTTACTTGACGGATGTCAGAACCTCAAAGGATTTGCAGAGAATCAATTTGAAGGAAGTTCTTCAATTTTCCTTACCTCATGAGAGACAGGAACTTTTGAAAAAACTGGCTCCCGAAAAATTGGAGGTGCCAAGCGGGTCTTCAATTAAGCTCATGTATCGACCAGCCGGGGAGCCTCCGGTTTTGGCTGCAAGGATTCAAGAGCTCTTTGGGCAAGCAGAAACACCGACTGTGAATGACGGAAAAGTAAAGGTGCTCGTTCATTTGCTTTCACCGGGTTATAAGCCTGTGCAAGTGACAACAGACCTCAAGAACTTCTGGAACGATACGTACTTCGAAGTAAGGAAAGAACTCAAGCGTCGCTACCCAAAACACGCATGGCCGGATGACCCCTGGACGGCAGAGGCGGTGAGTGGGGTGAGGAGGAAGGAGCAGCGTAAGTCTTAGTGATTTCAGGACAAGTATTGTCAGGAGGACTTATAGCTAACGAATATTACTTCCTCCTACTGAGAAGAACTTGGAGTCCAGACATTAAATTGCAGTGGCTGGCTGATAGTAGGATGTTGGTTCAATTTGGTAGATACATTTTTGTCTTCGCCTGCTTTTGGTCAGCTATTTTCTTTTTCTATTTTCTTGAAAAGTATCTGGATGTGCTTCATTGGTAACTTTCTGGTTTAACTTCCCAATTTAGATTTACAAGATACATGGCTAAGATTACCGCCTTTGGCACCTATGTTCCTGAAAAGGTTCTGGACAACAAATACTTCGAAAGTATCATTGAAACGAACGATGAGTGGATCGTTTCCAGGACAGGAATTCACACCCGGCGAGTGGCTGCTGAGGACGAGTACACAAGCGATCTGGCCGTTTCGGCCATTAAGAATTTGCAAGAAAGAAGTGGTAAGTCCGTCGAGGATGTTGACTTCATCATAGTGGCGACTACCACCCCGGATCATCCCATGCCAAGCGTGGCTTCCCGGGTCCAGCACAAACTTGGCATTCGTGAATCAGGGTGCAATGACATCTACGCGGCTTGCGCAGGTTTTACGTATGCCATACAATTAGGGAATGGATTGGTTGAGAGTGGCGCGTACCGAAAGGTCTTGGTTATAGGAGCGGAAACCCTATCAAAAGCTACTGATTTTACAGACCGTACTACATGTTTACTTTTTGGCGATGGAGCAGGCGTGATGTTGCTAGAACCTGGCGACACTGACTTCATAGCTTTCAATGCTGGCACAGCAGGAGAATTGGGTAAGGAGCTATATCTGAGTCATGAGAAAGATGAAATTGATGGCACTGAGATAAATCCCAATGGCAAAATCGCTCAAAATGGACGTGCAGTTTTTAAGTGGGCCGTCACCAATATCCCGATGAAGGTGAGAGAATTGGTAGATAAGGCCGGGATGAAATTGAACGACATTGATTTTCTCATTCCGCATAGTGCCAACCTGAGAATCCTTGAAGCCATTTCGCAAAACCTTGAGTATCCGATGGATCGAATACCAGAAAGTATTTCGGTGTACGGAAATACCTCCTCGGCATCCATTCCACTGGCGCTGGACAGGGCGCTGGAGGCCGGAACCATCAAGAAGGGCGATACGCTCCTGTTCATTGGGTTCGGTGGTGGGCTGACCTTTGCAGGTGCCATTTTGAAATGGAACTTATGATTTTTTGATCAGGCGCTCGTACACCGCTTGACTCGTTAATTCGCGATAGGCATCCCGGCCGATCCATTTTGCGGATTTCGAATGCATTCCAATTAGGTTCTGCGCATGCTGAATCGCCAATTCATTCAGGCTTAGATTTCGTTTTCCAATCTGCCTGAGAGCCCAGCTCACGGCTTTTTTCACAAAATTTCTGTCATCAGTGGCTTCCCTTTCTATGATCGGGAAAAACGTTTCCACTTCTTCATCACTGATCTTTTTGTTCAAAGTGACTCCTACCATTACCGCAAAAGCCATTCGCTTTTCGAATTCAAGTTTGCGCTCACTCCACTCCTGTATCTTTTCAAAAGCGTAATCGGTCTTCCCGACCAGCTTCATACCGATACCGTCGACCAAATCCCACGAATAGGCCTCTCTTGTCCATTTTTCCGCTGTTTGTTTATCAAAGGTTTTGGGACTTGACATATGGATTGCCAATAATTTAGCTTCATGAATAGGCTGATTCCAAAGCTCTTTTGCCAGCTCATGATTCCGTCCAATGACTTTTGCAAACGGCTTCAGCTCCGCATTTTTGATGCCCAATGCCTTGCCACCAGTGATCCCAAAATACTGCATTTTGGAGACGTACTCGGGCTTTGCCATCCTGTGAAGGTCAGAAAGAATTTGCTCGACTGTCCAATGTGAGTCCATCCTAATATGTGCCGAAAATAGTGGACTTGATTTCTGGCCACTCTTCCTTTACGATAGAAAATACCACCGTATTTCTTCTATAGCCATCGGGCATTACTGAGTGATTTCTCAATTCACCTTCGAAAGTTGCACCTATTTTCAGAATGGCGGTCCTAGATTGAATATTTCGAGCATCAGTCTTTAGCTCCACCCTTTCTGTGCCCATTTTTTCAAAACAGTGCGAGAGTAAAAGAAATTTACAATTGCGATTCAGACCTGTCCGTTGATATTCTTTCCCTATCCAGGTCGACCCGATTTCTAGTCTTTTGTGCTCATTGGAGATGGCCATAAAAGTGGTGACACCAGCATATTTGCCAGTCGCTTTATCGAATATGGCGAAGGGATAACCAATTTTCGCCTTCCGATCCCCGGTAAATTTTTCGATAAAAAGCGTTAGAAACTCCCGAGTGTGCACTCGATTGAAAGAATACTGAAGGAGCGAATCGTCCTGATTGCCCGCTTCGAATAGTCCATCGAAATGGATAAAACTCAAAGGCTCCAAACGGGCCTTGTTGTTTTCAAGGATGATATCAGCGTCAAAATCAACCATAAAAATTATCTAGTACTTAAGTTCGATAGTTCAAACGAATTTGTGAAATGGTCTACAATCACTCCACTACTTCTATCCACTTACCCTCGGTTTTTCCAGAGGTAGAGGCATCATACATCGCTTCGGCGACTACACCCGGCAAGTAGTATTTCCCGGCATATGTGGCGGTCAGTTTCACCTTAAAGGTTTTCGCTTCGCCACGATTCAGGTCGAAGTAGGTATACATTCTATCATCTCGGATGTCCTGATAATCGAAATCCTTGGACGTGAATTCATCGTCGTTCAACCGCTCGTTTTCTATCTCCCATCCACTTGGGAAGATATGGCTCAAGGCCACATCCTTGATTCTGCCGGATGGATTTTGATTGGTGACCCGCACGGTCGCCTCGAAACTCTCGCCTTGTTTCATCGAAGCTACATCCACAGATGTGCCGTTTTGATTGCGGTAGGTAATGTCCACTTTAATCCCCGAATTCTCAGCGGCTTCATCACCAGGGAATGGCGTGCCCTTGGAAGTCATGGTCACGAAGAGAGTGCCCGTGCCCTTGTTGGTGATGGATACAGCTTTGCTACTTGCGGTGGTGTTCAGGGACTCTTTCATGATCGGCAAATCGGATTGCCAGGTTTTGGAGTCCCCGTCAAATTTCACCTCTGCATTCATTTTATTGGATTGAGCTTGTGCACTCAGGAATTTGCCTGCGGCTAGTAAGGTGTAGGCTGTAGTTTGAGTGCTATACCAGCTTTGTGAGGCCATTTGATTGGCCAACTCCTTGAACACTTTAAAGCCCGAATTGAAGTCGCCGAGCGATACGTAGGTTTCGAGTAGCATGGCCTGATCACGGGTAGGAGAACCGTAGGTATAGGAGTAGTCATAGCGTGAGCCTGTGGTTCCGGCTTTGGCAAGAAGGTCTTTCGCCACATCTTTTTGTCCTTGCAAGGCATAGGCGGCAGCCAGTTTCCAATTGGACTGCACTGAGAGGCTCTTCATATTGATCATTCTATTCATGCTGCTCATTGCAGGGTCGCCAGACAGGGAAAGAGTGAACAGTCTGTAGGCCTGAATCAAATCATCATTGTAATTGTCGGCACCTTTGGTCCAGGACTTTGCTCGGCTGTTCTGGTATTTTTTGAGGTTTCTCATCATGTCGCTTGGGACTGAATACCCTCGCTTTTCCGCCTCGACCAAAAAGTGAAAGGCATAGTTGGTTCCCCAATCACTAGGGTCGCTGTTGCCAGGCCAGTAGGCAAAACCACCACTGTGGGTCTGAAAAGTGGAAAGTCGTTTGATGCCTGATTTTATGTTTTCCTCTATCTCTATCTTCTGCTTGTTGGTGAGTTGCACCACCTTATCCAAATACAGCTGAGGAAACACAGAGGAGGTTGTTTGTTCGATGCACCCATGCGGGTACCGAATCAAATACCCGAGTCTTTCTTCGAGGTTCAGTTGGGGCACAGTTGCGATTTCCAGCACTGCGTCATTCGTGCCCGGCATGCCGAAAATATCCACGTTTCCATTGTAGGTTTTGCCCGGAGCAATGGTGGTGATGAAAGAGCGGGTTTGCGGTGGGTTTGGTGAGCGACTCTCAATGTTCATCTCGTGCGTGGAGGTGTATTTGCCGGATTTCGCTGTGATGGTCACCTTTCCCTTGCCCAAGGTTTTGTCTACTTCCAGGTCGAAAAATTCTGTGGTGGTGGAGTTCGTAAGATTGACTTGCTTGGATTTCCCTCCGGTCAATTTGATTACTCCGCTCGTCTCCACGGTCACATTAGCGTCACTTATTCCATCCTTGTATTTGAAAAGGTTGACAGGCAGTTTGATTTTTTCTCCAGGCCCGGTAACTCTTGGAAGCGTGCCTAAAACCATGAGTGGCTGTACCACGGGAGTCGCCGCATCAGTATTACCATAGGCTCCATTTCGTCCTGCCACGATCATGGTCTTCACTGAGCCTATGTACTGAGGCATGGTGAAAGAATGCGTTCTCGATTCACCGGCCTTCAGATAAAATGGCCCCATAAACTGCACCACAGGCTTGAATCGGTTGTCGCTTTTCTTGTCTTCATCTTCGAATTCCTCGTCTCCTCCTCCGATGGCCAGTAGTCGCTCCAATCTGCCTCCATAGGCACCTATTACTTCATCGTATATGTCCCAGGTTTTCACGCCTATGGCTTCTCTTCTGTAGAAATTTTCCCAAGGGTCAGGCGTTTCGAAGTTGGTGATGTCCAGAAGCCCTTCGTCTACAATTGCCACTGTGTAGGCCATGGCCTTACCGTCTTTTTCTGACACTTTTAATTCTACTCTTTTGCCTGGTGCAAGTTCACTCGCCATTTGCAGTTCAGGGTTCAGGAGGGTGCCGGGATCGTACACTTTGAGAGGAACGATTCCATAGAGTCGAATGGGAAGGTCATTGTCGGTTTGGGCATGAGGTTGAATCAGCGTGACGTGCAGGTAAATGTTGGGTGCCATTTCGGCGGTGGCTTTGAAGCTGAAAGTGGTCTTGCCTTCCTGCGTTTGAATCCAGAAATTGTCGACCACTTTGGAGCCTGTCTCCACACTTACCAGTGCGCGACCTTTGGCGCTTCCCGGAATGGTGACTTGAATATCATCCCCTACTTTGAAGTCCTCTCTGTCCGTATTCACTTGAAGAAAGGAGGCACCAAACCCTTCAGCCGACTGACCATACCAGCTCATGTAGAAGGTCTGGCTAGTGCTATGCCCAGAGACCGGATCTCTGATAACCGCGATGTATCGTCCCCAATTATCAATATTGAAAGAGACTTTTCCTTTGCCAGCTGATGCATTGAAGCGCTGATTGATGACAGGGGTTCGATTGCCTGAGGTAATGTAATTCAGGCTGTAATCCTCCGACTGATCCCACCACCAGCGCCAGTTGGTTTTGTAAACGGTGAGCTGAAGATTGTCTCTGGAGATCGGCCGCCCCTCACTGTCCAGCACGACCACATTGATTTCGTGGTTTTCATTCCTTTTATAGCCTCCGTACTCCGAATCGGGTAAGCGCATTCCCACAAAGGACTGAAACGGCAAGTACAGTACAGACTTGGTATTGATGCTGAAATCTCCACCCGGCTCGAATGCTTTGGTTTTGAATGTGGCCTTCAGTGCGCCTCCTGTGGAAGCAACAGTCGGCAACTGGTAGCTAAATTTTGCATTTCCTTCTATATCCGTTTGCCCTGAAAAAATGGTGCCTTTATCCGCTTCGTATCGCTTGGTCAGGTCATCAAATTCATAATTGTTGTAGCCATCAAATGTGGTGTTGACCGAAGATAAAACCAGATCAGTTTCTGCTTTTAGATTCACGCCTTTTATGCCTGTAAGCCAATTCACGGACAGGGTGGAGTTGATGGATCGGTTGTCATAGGAGATGGTCTCATCTCCAAGATCCAGGTTGATTTTGAGGCGATTTGGTTTGATGGTTTCCACCTTGATGGTTTTGGTGAAAACGGCATTGCCTACGGCAATTTTTGCCGACCAGTTTCCTGTCATCGCTTCGGGCTCAGTTTTCAATTTGAAGGTATACAAACCTTCTGTGCCCGAGGTGCTGACC
>CAYORY010000070.1:0-9994 GCA_964406435.1 uncultured Roseivirgaceae bacterium
TATGATTGAGGGTCATTTTTTATTTATTATGGCTGAAGAAAAAAAAGAGGAGCTTACAGAGGAAGTAAACGCTGAAGCGACTGAACAACAAGAAGAGCAAGCTGAACCAAACGCAGAAGCTCAAGAAGAAATTACTGAACCAGTAGCTGAAGAAACACCTGAAGCGACCGAGGAGGTTGTAGAAGAAGCGCCTGAAGCTGAAGAGGCACCAAAAGAAGAAAAGAAAGCTGCACCTGTGGCAGACGATTCAGACGAGGAGGAGCCTTTGGTTTTACCTGAAGTGGAGGAGGAAGAAATCGATTGGGATAGCTCAGGAGACAATGGATTCTCATCTGAATACAGCAAAAAAGAGCGTGCAGAGATGGAAGCGCTCTACACTAACACGCTAAACGAAATCAATGAGAAGGAACTGATCGTAGGGACGGTCGTTGGCATCACCGATAAGGATGTGATAGTGAACATCGGCTTCAAATCCGATGGGTTAGTAGCATTGACGGAATTCCGAGATATTCCTAATCTAAAAACAGGTGACACGGTTGAGGTGTATGTAGAAGAGCAGGAAAACGCCAAAGGGCAGCTTATTCTATCAAGAAGAAAAGCGAAAATCGTTAAGGCCTGGGAGTTGATCCAGGGTGCCTTGGACAATGACAGCATTATCAATGGCATGGTGAAGCGAAGAACCAAAGGAGGTTTGATCGTGGACGTATATGGAGTAGAATCCTTCCTGCCAGGTTCTCAGATCGACGTGAAGCCAATCAGGGATTTCGACATTTTCGTTGGTAAGGAAATGGAAGTGAAGGTTGTGAAAATCAACTACACGAATGATAACGTGGTTGTTTCACACAAGGTGCTTATCGAGAAAGATCTTGAGGAGCAAAAAGCAGTGATACTCAATAACCTTGAAAAAGGTCAGGTATTGGAAGGTGTGATCAAGAACATGACCAACTTCGGTGTATTCATCGATTTAGGTGGTGTAGATGGACTTCTTCACATTACTGATATTTCATGGGGACGAATCAATCACCCTGAAGAGGCACTCAGCCTTGACCAGAAGGTGAACGTGGTTGTCCTTGACTTTGACGATGACAAGAAGAGAATTTCTCTTGGTATGAAGCAATTGACTGCTCATCCATGGGACTCTCTGGATAAAGACATCTCTGAAGGTTCTAAAGTGAAAGGTAAGATTGTGAATGTGGCTGATTACGGTGCATTCCTTGAAATCATCCCTGGAGTAGAAGGTCTGATTCACGTTTCTGAAATGTCCTGGTCGCAGCACCTGAGAAATCCATCTGATTTTATCAATGTGGGTGACGAACTAGAGGCAGTGGTACTGACCATCGATAGGGAAGACAGAAAAATGTCAGTGGGTATCAAGCAACTCAGCGAAGATCCTTGGAACAAACAAGATCTTTTGACCAAATATGCGGTTGGAAGCAAGCACTCTGGCACAGTCAGAAACTTGACCAACTTTGGACTTTTCATAGAACTTGAAGAGGGTATTGATGGACTCGTGCACGTAAGTGACCTTTCGTGGACCAAGAAAATTAAGCACCCATCTGAGTTTGTAAAAGTAAACGAGCAGTTAGAAGTGGTGGTGATGGAACTTGACGTGGAAAACCGCCGATTGGCGCTCAGCCACAAACACCTGGAAGAAAACCCTTGGGATACTTTCCAATCAGTATTTGAAAGAGGAAGCATTCACAAGTGTACAATCGTTTCATTGTCTGACAAAGGAGCAGTTCTGGAGTTACCATATGGTATCGAAGGGCACGCTTCTATCAAGAATCTTGACAAAGAAGACGGATCGAAAGTTTCGGAAGGCGAGACGCTTGATTTCAGAGTGATGGATTTCTCTAAAGAAGAGAAAAGGATTCAACTTTCGCACACTGCTACTTGGAAGGAAGTGAGTGAGGAGCATAAGAAGAAAGCAGCTCCTAGCGGAGGAGGCAAGAAGGGCAAAACCCTTGGACTGATAAACAAGGAAGTGGAGAAATCTACGCTTGGCGATCTTGATGCGCTCTCTGCTTTGAAAGAGAAGATGGAGCAATCTCCTAAGAAGGAGGAAGCGAAAGCTAAGAAGCCAGCTGCCAAGAAAGCCGATGAAGAGGTAGACGAGGAGAAGCCAAAGAAGGCAAAGAAAGCTTCAAAGAAGGCGGACGCGTCTGACGAGGAGAATTAATATCCGAGTAGGATTTTGGATTACCGGGAAGGATTTCTCCTTTCCGGTATTTTTTTACTTTTGCGAAGCAAAACGGTGCTGTGGTTCCGACTTGTCGAGACGGGGGCTGGAGGGTTTGCAAATAAAGTATAAGTAAAGGTGCTGTGGCCGAGTGGTCCCGATGTATCGGGAAGGTCTGCAAAACCAGCTTGTAGTTAAAAGGTGCTGTGGCCGAGTGGCTAGGCAGAGGTCTGCAAAACCTCGTACAGCGGTTCGAATCCGCTCAGCACCTCACAAAAGAACCCTGACTTGAAAAAGTTGGGGTTTTTGTTTTATCAAGGAGTTGTAAAAATGCAGGAGGTCAGTGAGGTTGAAGTTTACCAGGTCGCATGATCGATGTTGACCTGCACTGAGGTAGTAGAATTTGCCTTGATTTCCACCAACGTACAATAGCAGTTAGCTCCATCACAATTCAACCCGCTACAGATTTTCTCCTCTCCATCTTTTAGAAAGACGCTGTATTTACCGGGTTCTAAGTCAATGGTGAAAGAACCGTCTTCTTTGGAGAGGATAGTGGTCACCAAGAGTTCTTGCTTGAATTCTTCGGATGGTTGGGTAACAAAGATCAATGTTGAAATAGGCACAGGTTTACAGGGTTCTTTGCCGGGAGCAGGCATGCAGTTTCCCTCGAAGAGGCCGGTTGTGCCTTCCAAGAAACCATTCTGAGAAGTAGATTTTTGAGAAGCGCAGGAGAGGAGTGTGCCAATGGCAAAAACTAATAAGAGATTTTTCATGCCCTAAAGGAAGTGAAATTGTGCTACAAAATATACCTGCTCAGATCCTTGTCCTTCACCAAGTCCTGGAGTTTGTCTTGGACAAGTTTTTTGTCCACCACTATCTGTGCATTTGGCCCGATGGTGTCGGGGATGTCAAACAGGATTTCATTGAGCAGTTTGCTCATGACAGTGTGCAGTCTCCGTGCACCGATGTTTTCTACGTCCTCATTGATCCGGAAGGCCATTTCTGCCAGCTCCTCCAAGGCATCATCCTGAAAGGACAAGCTCACTTCTTCTGCCCCAACCAGCGCTTGATATTGTTTGGTGAGCGCATTTTTAGGTTCGGTTAGGATTCTGAGGAAATCCTCTTTGGTGAGGTTTTCCAGCTCCACGCGAATGGGGAAACGACCCTGAAGCTCGGGAATCAAATCCGAAGGTTTGCTCACGTGGAAGGCTCCCGCGGCTATGAAGAGGATGTGATCGGTTTTGACTACACCGTGTTTGGTGGAAACGGTGCTTCCCTCCACGATAGGGAGCAGATCTCTCTGAACACCCTCTCGGCTTACATCCGGGCCTTTACTATGACCGCCACTCACGGCGATCTTGTCTATCTCATCGATAAAAATGATCCCGTTGTTTTCGGCAAGGTGGAGTGCTTCTTCTTTCACCTCATCCATATCGATCAGTTTTGAAGATTCCTCCTCCATCAAAATCTTTCGCGCCTCAGCTATGGTCACTTTTCTTTTCTTTTTCTTCTTCGGCATCATGTTGCCGATCATCTCTTGGAGGTTGATCATGGAGGCTTCATCCATAGCACCGCCGACCATGCCCATGTTTGAGGGTGCTTGCATCACATCTATTTCGATCTTTCGATCCTCCATTTCGCCGTTCTTGATTTTCTCTCTGAATTGCTCGCGGGTGCGTTGGTTCAGCTCCACTTCGTCAGTCGGGTCTTCGCCGGAAGTTTTCATTGAATATGGATGCTTACTGCCTTTCAAAGGGGGGATGAGGGCATCCAGTAGTTGCGCTTCCACAATCTCAGAAGCTTTTTCTTTGACTTCTTCCTTCTTGCTCACTTTCACCATGTTCACGCCTTGCTCCACCAGGTCCCGCACCATGCTCTCCACATCGCGACCGACATACCCCACTTCGGTAAATTTTGAGGCCTCCACTTTCACGAAGGGAGCATGAGCGAGGGTAGCCAATCTCCTGGCTATCTCCGTTTTCCCCACTCCTGTGGAGCCGATCAGGAGAATGTTATTGGGGACAATTTCTTTCTGGATTTCTTCCTTCACATTCATGCGTCTCCAGCGATTGCGCAGGGCAATTGCCACATTTCGCTTGGCGTCTTTTTGACCAATGATGTATTTGTCGAGCTCTGCTACTATCTGTCGGGGTGTCAAATTTTCCATTAAAATATTTTTTTCATGTCCTTCAAATTGGACTGTATCGAAAGGTAACTGGTTCCTCCTGCTGCCTGGTAGGTCGCACGCGAAAACCTGATTTGGTATTTTTTTACTTGAAGCATGAAACCAAAAGAAAATCCGGCTCCACCCGCGGTTTCCTCTAGTCTCAACTCGCGTTTCTTATTGTGATCGTATCCAATCAAAAAATGAAAATTCTTACTTAAAAGAAGCTCTCCTCCAAGGCTGATTCGTTTGAACGTCTCATCCGCGAAGTTAGGACTGGCGTCCTGATCGTAGAACTCATCAGACGGATCAATGAAGTTGTGCCCGGTCAGGGTAAATCGCATCGGCATTCCTTCGGGTTTGAAGGATATGCCGGCGGTCACTTGTAGCGGCAATGCTGAATTTTGATCTGTGTAGTCTGACAGGACCACTCCGAGATTGCTGATGACCATGCCAGCGCTAAAACTGGACCGTGGCAATTGGTACAACCCTCCCAAATCCATGGCTACAGCATTTGCCGAAAACCCGGCAATGCCAGAATGAATGAATTTAAAATTGGCTCCTAAAACGAAAGGACCTAGCCGATGGGACTTACCGATGATGAGTACATAATCTTGGGCATTGAAGGTGCCGGAAGCTGCACCCGTGGCATCAGTTTGCTGGAAGTCGCCATACCCAATGTACGTCAGTCCGAATCCAACTTTTCCGAGTGAGCCAATTTCGGTCACATATTGAGCCGTCATGGCATTGATATCCACGAAAAAGGGATTGTACATGAAGACGACATCTCCGGATCTTGACGAATCGAGCAGGGCCGGATTTTGTCCAAACAGGGAAGCATCCCCATCGGCCAAGGAAACATTGTAGCCTCCCAGTGCTGCGGTTCTCGCGTTGTTTGTCAAGAAAAGCGATTGAAAGGAGTATGTCCCACCAGACTGTGCGCTGAGAAGTAGCGGAAAAAGGAATGCTATGAAAAGGCTTTTCTTCAAGCAGTTGGTACTTCAGGGATGATGAACTCGACCGGGTTTGCCACTTTTTGTTTTAGTAGAGCAATTTCTAAAACTTCCGGCACGAACTCAACGAAATGAATCGTCAAACCTTTCAAATAGTTTTCATTGATTTCATCAATGTCCTTTTGGTTTTTCTTACACATGATGATTTCCTTGATGCCTGCCCGCTTTGCCGCCAGGATTTTTTCCTTGATTCCTCCGACAGGCAATACCTTTCCTCGGAGTGTTATTTCCCCGGTCATGGCCAGTTTGTTCTTGATTTTCCTCTGTGTGAAAACTGATGCCAGTGAAGTGAACAGAGTGATTCCGGCCGATGGCCCATCTTTAGGCACGGCACCTGCCGGCACGTGAATGTGCAAGTCATAGTGCTCGAAAATTCGGTGGTCAATGCCCAGATCCTCGGCGTTGGACTTCAGGTAGGAGAGAGCGGCCTGAGCCGATTCTTTCATCACATCTCCCAGCTGTCCTGAGATAGTAAGCTTTCCTTTTCCTCTGCTCAAACTCGATTCGATGAAGAGAATATCGCCACCCGCAGCAGTCCAGGCCAAGCCGGTGACCACTCCGGGGAAGTCGTTCCCTTCATACAATTCTTTGTCAAAAATTTCCGGTCCGAGGATTTTTCGTACTTCCTGAGGTGTGATTTTTTTCTCGTAATCTTCCTCTGTCGCAATGGATTTGGCCACCGAGCGGATAACGGATGCGATTTTTCTTTCAAGACTTCTCACCCCGGACTCGCGGGTATAATCGTTGGTTATTTTCGCAATAGCTGATTTTTCGAAGGTGATGTCATTTGGACTAAGTCCATGCTCTTCGAGTTGCTTGGGAACGAGGTGCCTTTTTGCGATTTCTAATTTTTCCTCTTGGGTATAGCCCGAAACATCAATGATCTCCATTCTGTCGCGCAATGCTGGCTGAATAGTGTCCAAGGCATTTGCTGTGGCAATGAACAGTACCTTAGAAAGATCATAATCCACTTCTAAGTAGTTGTCCTTGAAGGTAGAATTTTGCTCAGGGTCCAGGACCTCTAGCAGCGCTGATGACGGGTCTCCTCGGAAGGAGGAATTGACCTTGTCTATCTCATCTAAGATGAAAACAGGATTGGATGATCCTGCCCGCTTGATGTTTTGTATCACCTTGCCTGGCATGGCACCTATATAGGTCTTTCTATGTCCTCTGATTTCAGCCTCATCATGCACTCCACCCAGCGACATGCGCACATATTCGCGTCCCAGGGCACTTGCAATTGATTTTCCAAGTGATGTTTTACCCACACCAGGAGGGCCATAAAGGCAAAGAATGGGGCCTTTTAAGTCATTCTTGAGTTTCCTCACAGCCAAATATTCGATGATTCGGTCTTTGACTTTCTCTAAGCCGAAATGGTCTTTGTCCAGAATTTTCTTGGCTCGCTTGAGATCGAAATTATCTTCAGTTGCTTCGTTCCATGGCAAATCGACCAACAGTTCAGCATAGTTCATAGCCACCGGGTATTCTGCCGCAGCAGGGTTCATCCGCAGGATTTTGTCCAGTTCCTTGTGGAAATGTTTTTTCACCTCATCCGGCCAGTCTTTTTCATCACCTTTTCGTCTGAGTTCTTCCACCTCCTGATCGGGTCCGTCATGACCGAGCTCGTTTTGCAGCACGCGCATCTGCTGACGCAAATAGTAGTCGCGCTGCTGCTGATCAATGTCCGTGTGTACCTTCTTATGAATCTCATGTTTCAGTTCAAGCACTTGAATATCCTTGAGCATGAACTGAAGGAGCAGTTGAGCTCGCTCTTTCAAGTCGTCAAGTTCCAGGAGCTTTTGCTTGTCAGGAACTTCGGCATTTACATTGGACGAAAGAAAATGGGTAAGAAAGGTCTGGTTGTCTATGTTTTCCAGTGCGACCTTTGCCTCATTAGGGATTTCAGGATTCAAGGTCAGTATTTTGGTGGCTGCTTCTTTTATTGATTCAAAAGTAGCAACAATCTCTTTGGTTTGCTTGATGATCTTGACCTCACTGAGGAGGTTATACCTCGCGAGTAAAAACGGTTCTTCAGTTAGTTCTTCGCTGATTTGAAAACGATTTTTACCCTGAATAATGATCGTGGTATTGCCATCGGGCAGTACGAACATTTTAAGGATTTTGGCCACTGTGCCTACCTTATAAATGTCATTGAATCCGGGCTCTTCGACCTTCAGATTTTTTTGAGCCACGACCCCAATGATTTTACTTCCCTTGTGAGAGCTCTTTACCAGCTCTATAGATTTTTGTCGGCCAACAGTAATCGGCAAAACCACTCCGGGAAAGAGTACTGTATTCTTTATGGGGAGGATTGGCAGCTCGTCGGGAATGGAGCTGGCGGGCAATTCAGTTTTGTCGTTGGTGTTCACAAATTGGATCAATTCGCCGGATTCCTCGTCAATAAATTCAGGTAATAAAAGGGACTTGTTTATGTTATTTGACATAGTGTCAGTTTGACAGAATTACAGCACCGAAGTGCAATTAAATAATTATGCCCCTATTGGGTCAATCGTCATGCCAAATAAAACCCTCCGATTTCAAATAGTATTATCTTTATTTTTCAAAGGATGTGGCACTCGTGTCGATGCACGCTTGTATGAATAAAATGCCTCGTATTTATTTATTGATTTGGACGCTTTTTTTCACTGTGCTCACGGCAATAGCGCAGGAAAAAAAGACCGTCACCATACCCATAAAGGCGGATTCTCTTATTTCTTTTTCAAATTTGAATCTATTCGAATTTGCAAATATCAATAAGTACCCAGACTACTACGATAAACAGAAAATGGAGCAAATTCTGGAGCTTCAGAAGCAAGAAGATTGGGAAGCGGTGTATGAAAAGATGAATGACTATGTCAGTCGATTTGGCATACAGAATTTCTACAAGGATACGAAGATGATTTGGCGTTTGGCTAAGCTGACGGAGCTCTTCGGAGACAGGGAGATGGCAAGATCGCTTTACCGACTCGTTCTGAAGCATCATCATCAAGGGATTAACATTAGAGAAGTAGAACTCTATTATGATTCATTAAACAGGCAGGAGGCTGAACAATATGTGCCTATTGAGTACTATTACGAAATGGCCGAGCACCGTAAACTCATCGACACACTTCGGCCACCGCGGGGAGTACTACTGAACATGGGCGAAACGGTGAATAGCCCAAAAGCGGACTATGGTCCTTCATTAAATATCCTGAATGACATTCTGATTTTTACCTCTAAAAGGAACAGCAGCGGATTGGCTTTTGCACCTAAGGAAAATGAAGACGTGTTTATCTCTAAGAGGGACGCTTTTGGGTGGGGTGGTGCCAAAGAGCTGAGCACCGTGAATACCCAGTACAATGAAGGTTCGGCGGTGCTGAGTAGGGATGGGAAGACGCTCATATTTTCAAGATGCGATAGTGAAGACACCTTTGGAGATTGTGATCTGTATATGGTGAAAATGCAGGAAGATAGTACCTGGAGCGAGGCGACAAATCTTGGTGCCAATGTGAACAGCGTAGCGTGGGATTCACATCCATCTCTGTCACATGGGGCGGATACTTTGTATTTTGCTTCCGATAGAATAGGTGGATTCGGACTATCGGACATTTACTACACCTACCACAACGAAAATGGAAAGTGGGTGCCGGCCAAGAACATGGGGCCGGTCATTAATACACGAAACAACGATGTGAGCCCTTTTTATCACCCCATTTATGAGGTTCTTTACTTCAGCTCGAATGGACAGCTCTACAATTTCGGGGAGTTCGACATGTACAAATCGTACAACATTCAAGGGCATTGGACTGAGCCATATAATATTGGCCCGCTAGTGAATGGGCGAGGTAGTGAATTTTATTTTACAATTGATTCTAATTCTGAGTTGCTGTTCTATTCGCGCTCCACGAGTCGTGATTTAAACAAGCTCGACTTGTATTCATTCCCACTTCCAATGGAAGCACAACCGCTCGCTACGGTTCCTGTTACAGGTACGTTGACAGATTCACTTACTGGAAAACCATTTACTGGGATCGTTTCAATTATCGATTTGGACTATGGCATTGAAGTAGCACCAAAATTCCTGAAACCTGATGGGAGCTTCCGGTTCGATTTGATCAACAATCGCAATTACTTGCTGGTGATTCAGGGTGATGATTTTTTCCGATTGGAGGAGGTGTTTTATTTGGAGGGTCCTCTGGAGTTGAAAAAAGTAACTGAGCCACTCGCCAGCAAAGTGAAGTTTGAGTCTATAGAGTTTGATATTGGGAAGTCTTCATTGAAGGAGGAGATGTATGCTGACCTTAATAAGATTGTGAATTTTCTCTACGACAATGCCAATTTCAAATTGAAAATTTCTGGACATACAGACTCCTTCGGAAGTGATGAAGTGAATCTTCGTTTATCTAAAGAACGAGCCAAAAGCATCTATGATTATTTCATCGATTTTGCCAGCATCTCATCTGATAGAGTAGAGTATGAGGGTTTTGGCAGCTCCCGACCGATTGTCGAAAACGAAAAAACTGAAGCCGACAAACGACTGAACAGACGTGTTGAGTTCGAGATTTATCGTGAAGGGGTGGAGGTAAATGAAACCACTGAGGGAGAAAACCCGACAGAAAAGGAGTCCGGAAATTAAACCAGGCTTAATCCCCGCTG
>CAYORY010000071.1:0-9815 GCA_964406435.1 uncultured Roseivirgaceae bacterium
ATCGTAAGATTTAAGCTTAATTCTAATTTTTTGATTCATGATGCTATAATTAAACGGTGGCGCCTTGTTCTTTTTTGATCACTTGCTCAGCTATATTTCGAGGCACCTCATCATAATGTGAGAATGTCAAGTTCGCAGTAGCTCGACCTGAACTCATCGTTCTTAGGTCTGTGATATAACCGAAGAGTTCTGAAAGAGCCACGTCGGCTTTGATCACCTGCGAATTACCTCTGGTGTCCATTCCTTTCATGATTCCTCTTCGTCTGTTAAGGTCACCGGTGATTGATCCCGTGTATTCGTCTGGAGTAACAACTTCCACTTTCATAATAGGCTCCAGAAGTACTGGATTACATTTTGACGCGGCAGCTTTGAATCCCACCCTAGCGGCAAGTTCAAATGATAGAGCGTCAGAATCCACATCGTGGAAAGATCCATGGAAAAGTCTCACCTTCATGCTGTCAATTGGGAACCCCGCAAGTGGACCATTGGCCATAGCTTGGGTAAATCCTTTCTCGATGGCAGGAATGAACTCTTTTGGGATAACTCCACCGACAATGTCGTTTACGAATTGCAATCCATCTTTTTCGTAATCAGCATCTTTCACGCCGATTTCGAATACGATATCAGCAAACTTACCTCTACCTCCTGATTGCTTCTTATAAACTTCTTTATGTTCTACGTTAGATCTGAGTGCTTCCTTGTACGCAACCTCAGGCGCTCCCTGATTGATTTCGACTTTGAATTCGCGCTTCAATCTATCAATAATGATATCCAAGTGAAGCTCACCCATTCCTCTTAAGATAGTCTGACCTGTCTCGTGATTGGTTTCTACTGTCAAAGTAGGATCCTCTTCGGTCAACTTTCCGATAGCGACACCTAGTTTGTCGGCATCAGCTTGAGTTTTAGGTTCTATCGCATATCCGATAACCGGCTCTGGGAATACCATTGACTCAAGGACGATTTTATGTTTTTCATCACACAGGGTATCTCCTGTTTTGATGTCTTTGAACCCTACTACCGCTGCTATGTCACCACAATGCAATTGATCAATTTGATTTTGCTTGTTAGCATGCATCTGGAATATACGGGATATTCTTTCCTTCTTATCAGTCCTGGTGTTGTGCACATAAGAACCTGATTCCAACATTCCTGAATAGGATCTCACAAAGCAAAGTCTCCCTACGAATGGGTCTGTAGCGATTTTGAATGCAAGTGCAGCGAAAGGCTCAGTTGCTGATGGCTTTCTGAATACTTCTGCTTCTGTATCAGGGTTTATTCCTTTGATGCTTTCTCTGTCCAGTGGAGATGGCAATAATTCCATGACGTAATCAAGCATTGCCTGAACGCCTTTGTTCTTGAACGCTGATCCGCATACCATCGGCACAAATGCCATATCGATGGTAGCAGCTCTCAACGCTTTCAATATTTCATCTTTAGTGATTGACTCAGGATCCTCGAAATATTTCTCTAGCAGGCCTTCGTCATAATCAGCTACCGCCTCAACGAGTTTTCCTCTGTACTCAATTACTTCGTCTACCATGTCGGCAGGAATTTCGATTTCCTCGAAAGTCATACCCATGTCATCCTCATTCCACACCATTGCCTTGTTTTCCACAAGGTCAACTACGCCTTTAAATGTTTCTTCAGCTCCGATTGGCAATTGCAATGGGACGGACTTGGTTCCCAGCATTTCTACTACCTGGTTACAAACTTTCAGGAAGTCTGCTCCGCTTCGATCCATTTTGTTTACGAAACCAATTCTAGCGACTTTATAATTGTCGGCTAGTCTCCAGTTCGTTTCTGACTGTGGCTCCACACCATCCACGGCGCTGAACAAGAAAACGAGACCGTCCAACACACGAAGTGATCTGTTTACCTCTACGGTAAAATCCACGTGACCTGGAGTATCAATAATATTAATATGGTATTTATCTCCCTTGTAAGGCCAGAAAACAGTTGTAGCAGCGGAAGTAATGGTAATACCCCTTTCTTGCTCCTGCTCCATCCAGTCCATGGTAGCAGCGCCATCGTGTACCTCACCGATTTTGTGACTTACACCAGTATAATATAGGATACGCTCGGTTGTAGTTGTCTTGCCAGCATCGATGTGAGCTGCAATACCAATATTCCGGGTGAATCTTAAGTCCCTTGCCATTTTAGGTTACTATTAAAATCTGAAGTGAGAAAATGCTTTGTTGGCTTCTGCCATTCGGTGAGTATCGTCTTTCTTCTTTACAGAAGCTCCTTCACCTTTAGAGGCTGCTATGATCTCTGCGGCCAATCTTTCTGTCATGGTTTTTTCACCTCTAAGACGGGCGTATTTTATCAACCATTTGATACCAAGGGAAATTTTTCTTTCTGGACGAACCTCGATAGGTACTTGAAAAGTGGCGCCCCCTACTCTTCTACTCTTTACTTCTACTCCCGGGCTAACATTGCTCAGAGCCGTTTTCCAGGTTTCGAGTCCGTTTTCTTTGGTTTTCGCTTCTACGATCTTGATTGCGTCATAGAATATTGCATAAGACAAACTTTTTTTGCCCCTTAGCATCAGGTTATTGACAAACTTGGTTACGAGCGTGTCATGGAACAAAGGATCAGGAAGAATGTATCTCTTCTTAGGTTTTGCTTTTCTCATTTCTTAAGATTTTTTAGGTCGTTTGGCGCCATACTTTGATCTTCTCTGCAAACGACCGTTCACACCAGCTGTATCAAGAGCTCCTCGGATAATGTGATATCTAACACCCGGAAGGTCTTTTACTCTTCCGCCTCTTATAAGCACGATAGAGTGCTCTTGTAGATTGTGTCCTTCACCGGGGATATAAGCATTCACTTCTTTTCCATTGGTCAATCGAACCCGTGCTACCTTTCTCATTGCTGAATTAGGCTTCTTTGGAGTAGTGGTGTACACACGTGTACAAACGCCTCTTCTTTGAGGACATGAATCCAAAGCGGGTGATTTTGACTTGGAAGTCAATTGCTTTCTGCCCTTTCGTACTAATTGCTGTATAGTTGGCATTATTTACTTTTTTCTTACCTCTCTTGATTTTGGGAACGCAAAGATAGAAATATTGGAATTATATCCCAATCGGAATTGAAAAGGATTTTAATGAATTTTAAAGGACGAAAATCAGGCTTATTCTAAGTAAATCCATCTGTATCCATTTGCCCCCCACTCAACCCTCCTTCTCTGAAGCTAAGTGTTTCGATGATTGAGTATTGAATTTATCAAATGATGTATAAATCAAAATTAAATTGACGGCTAATAAGATTGAACCCCAAACGATACAATAGTAGGTCTCCATCACATCAGAAAGCCTTTTTCCTAAAAAAATCTCACTGGAAAATATTACCAATAGAATTGATATATAATAATTGAGCTTTAAGAAATTAACTCTGGTCGTGGGTAGATTATTTTCAAGTCGGAATAAAAACAAGTAGTTAAGAAAATACGCACTCCAAAGAAAAATATAGTATGCTTTCCAGCTGATCGGCGAGAGCATAGGAATAATTGTTAGAAGTAGCGAGTACTCTATGAATCTCTTCAAGGTGACCGTGTTTTCAAGTTTCCGCCTAAAAAGATAAACCACTCCAGACCCTGCCACAGCGACTAAACTATAGGCAATGATTTTTACCCACTCGATCGACAAATCGGCGAAATTTATATAAATGGCTTCTTTCAAAGTGCCCTTAAGACCAGGGCTCTCGTGTGTGAGGAGTGCTCTCACTAACCCAAAGTATGATTGGTTTTTATGTGCTACATGTGCGAATGGCACCAACTGATCGCTATACCAATGATTGTAATAGTCTGATGCCGTATCCACGCCAAAAACTAAAAAGGGAGTTAGCCAACAAACGATTACCGTAATTAAAGTATATGAGACTAGTTTGAATTCTCTTTTAACCAGAAAGTACAGGAGCAGAAAAACTGTAATGACCTTCAACGCGATACTGAAGCCAAGAATAAGTCCGGCCAATCCGTACTTCTTTTGCTCAAAGAGATAGAGACTGTACATGGCCATCAGCAATAGGAAAATATTAATTTGAATATTCAGCATATTTTCCAAAATATATCTAAGGACTATCAGCAGGGGAATAAGTACTAGCGCATGCGTAATGCTTATGTCTTTGTTGCTCGTATCGAAATCCAAGTTTAATGGCCTTAAGACCAATGTTCGACCCAAAGTCATTTTAGTGGTATAACCAATGGTCTTATACATGCTGAAAATCAGGCCTGAGAGCCAGATAAAGTGGATCCCATAAATACTAATCATATTTCGAATGATACTAAGTGGGACGGATGCTATGGAGAAAAAAGGAGGCCAAGTATTTAGTTTGGGTTCATAGATGTTTTCTCCAGCCATAGCTAAGTCCCCTACCAAGAGGTAGCCTTTAAAGTCACCCTGCTTGAGGAGGGTAGTTCTTATCAATTCAAAGAGAATGACAATGCATATAATTCCGAACAAATAAACGGGCCAGAGCTGTCCTTTCTTTTTCATTATTGGCGGGAGAAAATATTGTACTTTAATATGCAGTATAAAGCTCTGAATCCGTCCTTCCAATTAATCTTCTTCCCTTCTTGATAAGTACGACCGTAATATGAAATACCTACCTCATAGATTCTTATAGCTTTTACCCTCGATACTTTTGCTGTTACTTCAGGCTCAAAACCAAATCGCTGTTCGACTAAAGATATGGATTTTAGGATGTCTGTTCGGAACATTTTATAGCACGTTTCCATATCCGACAAATTCAAGTTGGTCAGCATATTGGAAATAAATGTTAAGAACTGGTTTCCTATCGAATGCAGAAAGAAAAGTACTCGATGCGGGTTGTTTCCTTTAAATCGAGATCCGTAAACAACGTCTGCAAATCCGTCAAGAATAGGTTTAAGAAGTAGATTAAATTCTTCGGGATCGTATTCGAGATCCGCATCTTGAACTACCAAGTAGTCTCCTGAAGCTTCTCTAATTCCTGTGTGAATTGCTGCGCCCTTTCCTTTATTTTTTTTATGTTCTAGGTATCGAACTGGAAAGGAGAAGTTAGAGCCTTCGATGAATCGTTCTAGTGCATCCTTTGTAGAGTCCGTAGAACAATCGTTGACCAGGATCAACTCTTTAGTCACGCCTCCTATAAGTTCTACCTTACCAATCTTATGTATTATGCTTATGACTGTCTTTTCCTCATTATATATAGGGACTACAATAGAAAGAACGCTCATTATAGACAGTCCAAATGATTTGTGTAAAAAAAATCAAAGATATTGTAATATCCAGAAAGCACTAGCGCTTTGTGCTAGCGGCCAATCGCAACCGATCTCTCAGGCTTCCCCGACAGTTCCGCCGAAGTTTATTGGAAATTTTGGTGCTTCCTCGACTTGCTTTATAGCACCGAATGTTTTTTCGTACTTGTCAATATTATCCTGAAGTGCGGTCAGAAGCCTCTTGGCGTGCTCTGGGGTAATGACGATACGTGATTTGACTTTTGCCTTCGGTACTCCGGGCATTAGTCTGATAAAGTCTACAACAAACTCACTGCTTGAGTGGGCTATCATGGCCAGATTAGCATAGATGCCCTCAGCGGTTTCTTCTGAGAGCTCTATGTTAATCTGATTTCCAGGTTTTTTTTCGTCCTTCTTGTCTGCCATGATCTAAAAAAATATGCTTATGATTCCACGGCCTCACCAGCTCGCTCTTCATGAGCTTCTCTGGCGGCAGTTACTTTCTCCAATTCTTCCTTATTGGTTACAATGTACTTCTGGAACTTTCTTACTCCCGTACCAGCAGGAATGAGGTGTCCAACAATTACATTTTCTTTCAAACCAATGAGTGAATCGGCCTTTCCTTTGATGGATGCTTCACTAAGAACTTTCGTAGTTTCCTGGAAGGATGCTGCGGAAATAAAGCTTTCTGTTCCGAGAGAAGCTTGAGTAATTCCCTGAAGGGTAGGTCGCGAAACGGCAGGATCTGCGCTTCTCACTTCTACGAGCTTCATGTCTTTTCTTCTCAAGCTTGAATTTTCGTCTCGAAGCTCTCTGCTTGTGATGATCTGACCTGGCTTCATGGTGGCAGAATCTCCTTGCTCCATGACCACCTTTTTGTCGAGGATATTGTCGTTTTCTTCCATGAAGACGAATCTATCCACGACCTGATTGGTCAGGAAGTTGGTGTCTCCGGCATCCAGAATCACGACTTTCTGCATCATCTGACGTACTATGGTCTCGATGTGTTTATCGTTGATCTTCACCCCTTGTAGTCGGTATACCTCCTGAATTTCATTCACCAAGTATTCCTGCACTGCGGTAGGCCCTTTGATAGAAAGGATGTCGGCAGGAGTGATAGCTCCATCAGAAAGTGCATCTCCAGCTCTCACGAAATCATTGTCCTGAACAAGAATGTGCTTGGACAATGAAACCATGTAACGCTTCTTCACCCCGTCCTTAGATTCTACATATATTTCTCGGTTACCTCGCTTGATTCCGCCGTAGGTCACTACTCCATCAATCTCACTTACCACTGCAGGGTTGGATGGGTTACGAGCCTCGAAAAGCTCGGTAACTCGAGGAAGACCTCCGGTAATATCTCGGGATTTACCCGTTTTTCTCGGAATCTTAGCCAGTACCTGACCTGCCTTCACTTTGTCTCCCTCTTCTACCGAAAGGTGAGCCCCTACCGGAATATTGTATCCCTTTTCTTCCTCTTTTCCGATGATGTGGATGGCCGGATTTTTTGCCTTATCCTTAGTATCAATGATTACCTTCTCTCTATGGCCAGTTTGCTCATCTGACTCTTCCTTGTAGGTAATGCCCTCAATGATTGCTTCGAACTCCACTTTTCCATCGTACTCAGCCATGATCACGGCGTTATATGGATCCCAGTGACAAAGCGCATCGCCTTTTGCTATTTTCTGACCGTCTTTTACTTCAAGAATAGCCCCGTAAGGGACGTGATTGCTAAGCAATACTTTTTCCTTCTTAGGATCCAAAATCTTGATTTCTCCCGATCGTCCCATCACTACTTCGATTTTCTCTCCGTCAGCATTGGTTGTTTTCACGGTTCTCAATTCGTCGAATTCGAGCACTCCATCAAATTTCGACACAATGCTGGCTTCTACTGCGATGTTTGACGCAGTACCCCCTACGTGGAAGGTACGAAGTGTTAACTGGGTACCAGGCTCACCAATTGACTGAGCTGCAATAACTCCTACTGCATCGCCATTCTGAGCCATACTGCCAGAAGCAAGGTTTCGTCCGTAACATTTGGCACAAACTCCCTGCTTGGTTTCGCATGTCAATACGGATCGAATTTCAACTTCTTCTATCGCAGAAGCGTCAATGATTTCTGCAATTTCTTCGCTGAACTCGGCACCTGATTCGATGATCAATTCTTCAGTAATGGGGTCATAGATATCATGCACTGACACTCTTCCCAGAATTCTCTCAGAAAGTGCTTCCACTATTTCTTCATTGTCTTTCAACGCTGATACTACCTGTCCTCGCAGAGTTCCACAATCATCCTCGTTTACTACCACGTCTTGGGCAACATCCACAAGTCGTCTTGTGAGGTACCCAGCATCAGCTGTTTTAAGGGCCGTATCTGCAAGTCCCTTTCTAGCACCGTGAGTAGAGATGAAATACTCCAATACATCGAGTCCTTCTTTGAAGTTGGAGAGGATTGGATTTTCGATAATCTCCCCTACTGATCCTTGAAGGTTCTTTTGTGGCTTGGCCATCAAACCTCTCATGCCTCCGAGCTGTCGAATCTGCTCTCTGGAACCTCTAGCGCCTGAGTGCATCATCATATAGATGGAGTTGAACCCTTGATCGTCTTCTTCCAACTGCTTCATCAGCGTATTGGTAAGTAGCGTGTTGGTTCTTGTCCAAATGTCAATCACCTGATTGTATCTTTCATTGTCGGTGATAAGTCCCATCAGGTAGTTGTTCCAAACGGTGGCTACTTCTTCTTTGGCTGCTGCCACGAGTCCTTCCTTTTCATCAGGGATCTGAATGTTATCAAGCCCCATTGAAAGGCCTCCTTTATAGGCGGTCTGGAATCCGAGCGTCTTGATATCATCAAGGAAATGAGCGGTGCGAGCCATTCCTACGATTTTGAAGACGTTCGAAATGATCACTTGAAGTTTCTTTTTTGTTAGGAGTTCATCGACGTAACCTACTTCTGTAGGCACATGCAGATTGAACAACACTCGCCCGGCCACCGTCTCAATGATTTTTGTCTCCAATTGACCTTCCTTGTTTCGAACCTGAGTTCTCACTTTGATGTAGGCATGTTTCGAAACTTTTCCTTCATTGATGGCAATGACGACTTCTTCGTGATTGTAGAAAGTCATACCTTCTCCTATCACTTTCTCCTTTTCAGTACTTCTTCTTCCTTTTGAAATATAGTAGAGCCCAAGCACCATGTCCTGAGACGGCACTGCGATCGGTGCTCCGTTTGCGGGGTTCAGGATGTTGTGCGAAGC
This sequence comes from uncultured Roseivirgaceae bacterium, assembly GCA_964406435.1. Taxonomy (GTDB): domain Bacteria; phylum Bacteroidota; class Bacteroidia; order Cytophagales; family Cyclobacteriaceae; genus JAAEPI01. Next base: position 8,476 of record CAYORY010000071.1, read on the forward strand.
AAGCATCAATAGCGAAGCTTCCAAGATAGCTTCGTGCCCGAGTGGCACGTGGACAGCCATTTGGTCACCATCAAAATCGGCGTTGAATGCTGTACAAGCCAATGGATGTAGCTGAATTGCTTTGCCTTCTATCAATTTTGGTTGAAATGCCTGGATACCCAATCGGTGAAGAGTTGGGGCCCGGTTTAGCATGATTGGGTGTCCTTTGATGACGTTTTCCAATACATCCCAAACTACAGGATCTTTTCTATCGACAATTTTCTTGGCTGATTTTACCGTCTTTACGATTCCCCTTTCGATCAATTTTCTGATAACGAATGGTTTGAAAAGCTCAGCAGCCATGCTTTTTGGTAGACCACATTCGTGCATTTTCAACTCAGGTCCCACAACGATTACCGATCGACCGGAATAGTCAACCCTTTTACCCAATAGGTTCTGACGGAATCGTCCTTGCTTTCCTTTGAGCATATCGCTCAATGATTTCAAGGCTCTGTTTCCATCGGATCGTACGGCGTTTACTTTTCGTGAATTGTCGAACAATGAATCGACCGCTTCCTGAAGCATTCTCTTTTCATTCCGAAGAATTACTTCTGGTGCTTTGATGTCGATCAATCGCTTCAATCGGTTGTTTCGAATGATTACTCTTCTATACAGATCGTTCAAATCTGATGTAGCAAATCGTCCGCCATCCAATGGCACTAATGGTCGGAGTTCTGGTGGAATAACTGGCACCATTTTGATTATCATCCACTCCGGCTTATTCTCGATTCTAGTCTTGGCATCTCTGAAAGCCTCTACCACTCTCAATCTTTTCAGTGCCTCGGCTTTTCTCTGCTGTGAGGTGTCTGTGGCTGCCTGGTGACGAAGCTCATAGGAGAGTTCGTCCAGCTTAGTTCTGGCCAGCAACATTTCAAGTGCGTCAGCTCCCATCTTAGCAATGAACTTCTGTGGGTCTTCATCATCGAGCAATTGGTTTTCACGAGGAAGCTTGTCGAGGATGTCAAGATATTCTTCTTCTGTGAGGAAATCCAATTGGTTCACGCCATCTTCTTCTTTCAAACCTGGCTGGATCACTACATATCTTTCGTAGTAGATGATCTGATCAAGTTTCTTGGTAGGAAGACCTAGCAGGTAGCCGATTTTGTTTGGAAGAGATCTGAAATACCAAATGTGTGCTACGGGTACCACCAATTCGATGTGTCCCATTCGCTCACGACGAACTTTTTTCTCAGTAACCTCGACTCCACATCTGTCGCAGATGATGCCCTTGTAACGGATTCGCTTGTATTTTCCGCAATGACACTCCCAATCCTTTACCGGTCCGAAAATTCGCTCACAAA
>CAYORY010000072.1:0-1877 GCA_964406435.1 uncultured Roseivirgaceae bacterium
CAGATATTGATAGCTCCACCACAGACTCAATGTTGCAGGTGGTCGAGCGGTTTCCTGATGTGTGTTTGCCAATGATCGGACTGCATCCATGTTCGGTTAAGGATAACTACAGGTTAGAATTGAAGCATGTAGAGGCCACACTTTCCAACGGGGGGTACATAGCCATTGGTGAAATTGGAACCGATTTGTATTGGGACAAAACCTTCTGGATCGAACAGCAGGAGGCTTTCAATTTCCAATGTGAGCTGGCTCTTGCTCACAAACTCCCTGTGGTGATTCATTGCCGGGAGACCATTCCTGAAACAATTGATCTGGTAAAACCTTGGGCAAAAAAAGGACTCACCGGGGTTTTTCATTGCTTCACCGGATCATTGGAGCAAGCCAAGGAAATAACCGACATGAATTTTTATCTGGGCTTTGGTGGTGTCAGTACCTTCAAGAATGGGGGCATGGACAAGGTGATTCCGTTTGTGAATCGAGAACGAGCAATACTGGAGACCGACAGTCCATACCTCGCACCAACTCCCAATCGAGGAAAAAGAAACGAACCGGCCTTCATCAAACTAATTGCGGAGAAAATAGCTGAATTCTGGCAGGTGGATTTCGGGGAAGTTGACGCAATTACGACTGCCAATGCCCAACGACTTTTTCAATTGCCATGAATTACAAAATCGTAAATCTCGAATCTTCCAAGCAAGTAAAGGCTGCCGTACTGATTATTTATACAGGAGGAACATTTGGCATGGCCAAAGATGAATCAGGCGCACTTGCCCCGTTCAATTTTGGAAAGGTCATCGAACACTTACCTGAGCTAAAAGCACTCGATCTCAAGCTCACAGTCATTTCCTTTCCAGAGCCAATCGATTCATCCAACGTCACACCCAATGACTGGAAGGATATTGGTTATATAATAGAAGAGAATTACACGCAGTACGACGGATTCGTTGTGTTGCATGGGACAGACACCATGGCCTACACAGCCTCTGCTGTCAGTTTCATTTTGCAAGGATTGAACAAGCCGGTTATTTTCACTGGTGCACAAATTCCTATAGGAGCAATAAGATCTGATGCAAGAGAAAATTTAATCACCGCTTTGGAAATTGCCTCATCGAAAGCTGGTGACAAGCCAAGGGTTTGTGAGGTTTGCATCTATTTCAATTTTGTCCTCCTTAGAGCCAATAGATCCCAAAAAGTGAATAGCAGCATGTTCTCCGCGTTCCATGCGGAGAATTATCCTTTGCTGGCAGAGTCCGGCATTTCAATAGAGTACAATGATGCAGCCTTGGCGCCATACGTTCAAAGCAAGCTTCGCATTAAGAATGATTTCGACCCGAATGTGGCTATTCTAAAAATATTCCCTGGGATTACTCATCAGCTTGTGAAATCAATTTTGGGTACGGAAGGTTTGCGGGGATTGATTCTGGAAACGTACGGCTCAGGAAATGTGATGAAAGAGGACTGGCTTCTTTCAGAACTTGAGCAAGCAATAAAAAGGGGAGTGGTGGTCGTCAATGTCAGCCAATGTGTAGGTGGGAAGGTGGACTTAGGCAAATACGAGACGAGCACAGGCATAAAGAAAATCGGTGTAGTATCTGGTGGCGACTTGACCACCGAAGCGGCAATCACCAAGCTTATGTGGCTACTGGCATCAAATCCAATCAGTAAAGAAGTCGCAGAAAAAATGATTGTCCCTGTTGCAGGCGAAATGGATCCTCAGGATGAATACTAATTTGGATTAGCTCTATTTTCTTGATTTATTTGCCGCCCTTATTCAAGGGATTAAAGGAGAGGTGGCCGAGTGGCTGAAGGCGCACGCTTGGAAAGCGTGTATGCGGGAAACTGTATCGAGGGTTCGAATCCCTCTCTCTCCGCCAAAC
>CAYORY010000072.1:1977-9785 GCA_964406435.1 uncultured Roseivirgaceae bacterium
CGCAGGTTTAAGGAAGAAGGGATGAGAACCTTGGTTCGAAATGCGCAGCATTCACGAGGGGAAGTGCGGCATGGTGGTGCGCATGAGTAATCCCTCTCTCTCCGCCAAACCGCAGGTTTAAGGAAGAAGGGATGAGAACCTTGGTTCGAAATGCGCAGCATTCACCAGGGGAAGTGTGGCATGGTGGTGCGCATGAGTAATCCCTCTCTCTCCGCCAAACCGCAGGTTCCATGGCGCGAGTTGACTTTACCCTTTGATGAAAAAACCGTTTTGAAATCAGGGTTTTTGGAATCAAAGCGTTTTTTTGACCAATTAAATGATAGATTTGAACCGAACCGTATAAATTTACGACTTACTGAAAATTCAACTTAAGAACGTTTAACGAAAGAACAACCTAATGAAAAAGTTACTTACCCTTTTGATGCTTGCAGGCGTTTTCACTTTCAGCGCTGTGCATGTATATGCACAAGATGCTGACAGCACTAGCACTGACTCTACCGAAATGGTGGACGATTCTGGCTTTGCCGATGATGTTACTGAAGAAGTAGCGGCACCTGCCGAAGAAGAAAGCAATGAGCCTGCATTGGCTGAAAGCGAAGGCTTCCACAGTGCTGTTAAGAAGCAATTCATCGATGGTGGACCAACCTTCATGGGAATTGTATTGATCTGTCTTATCCTAGGACTTGCAATTGCTATTGAGCGAATCATCACTTTAAATCTAGCTACTACCAATACTAAGAAATTGTTGGAGGATGTAGAAAATGCACTAGCCACTGGAGGCGTTGATGCAGCTAAAGAAGTAACAAAAAATACGAGAGGCCCTGTAGCTTCCATCTTTACGCAAGGTCTAATGAGATCCAGCGAAGGAGTTGAAATGGTCGAGAAATCAATCATTGCTTATGGTTCTGTGGAGATGGGCAAATTGGAAAGAGGAATGGTTTGGATTTCACTTTTCATCTCCCTTGCACCAATGCTTGGTTTCATGGGAACTGTAATTGGTATGATCGAGGCATTTGATGCTATCGCTGAGGCTGGTGATGTAAACCCAGGTTTGGTAGCGACAGGTATCAAAGTGGCTCTTTTGACTACTGTTGGAGGTTTGATTGTGGCGGTAATCCTACAGTTGTTCTACAACTACCTGGTAGCGAAAATTGATTCATTGGTGAATAACATGGAAGATGCTTCCATTTCACTGATTGATATCCTAGTAAAAAATAAAGGTTAATCCTTAAACAACGAAATTATGATTGATGCTGGATTAATAGCTTCATACGTACTTATCGGGCTTTGTGCTTTGGCAGCCATTGGCTTGCCATTGCTTCAAGCAGCAGGAAACCCACAATCCTTAAAGAAGATTGGAATCTCTGTTGGAGGTTTGGTAGTGGTGTTTGTTATCTGCTACTTACTTGCTGGTGATTCTACGTATGGAAATAAAGAAGTATCAGCAGCCGCTTCTAAGAAAGTAGGCGCTGGGTTGATTATGTTTTACGTTCTTCTTGCAGGAGCGGTGATAAGCATAGTGTATACTGAGGTTCAAAAAATGATGAAGTAATGGCTAGAAACTCAGGAAGGAAATTACCAGAAGTGAGCTCAGGGTCCATGGCGGACATTGCGTTCTTGCTCCTGATTTTCTTTTTGGTCACCACTACTATTGCAAATGATAAGGGGATCATCTTGATGCTCCCTCCACCGGATAACGAGATTACTGAAGATATTGACGTTGACATTCCCCAACGAAATCTTTTCAAAATACTCGCCAACTCTAGTGATCAGTTGCTTGTAGAGGATGAACCATATACGAAAGATCCAAAGGAGTTAAAGGAAGACGTTAAGAAGTTCATTTTGAATTTTGGAAAACGTCCAATGAGTGGTCCGGCAGCTGAAATGTACAACAGCTTCCCTCCCGAATTGAAGCGATACGTTCAGCAACATGGTGGCGATCCGGAATCATCGGATTCACCACTTAGTTTGAAGGCAGTAGTATCTTTTAAGGTACAAAGAGGTACCTCTTACGAACTGTATATTGAAGTATTGGATGCAATAAATGCGGCTTACAATGAGGTATATGGTGCAAGAGTTGGATTGTCTGCTGATGAATTTTTAGCACTTGACAAGCGTGATGAGACTCAGAAGGAGTTGTATAACCTGGCAAGAAAAGACCTTCCAAGAGCGATTTCAATAGCTAAACCAGACTGATATGAGCGGACATAAATTTAAGAAAAAGAATAAGTCTGAGCCGGATATTCCAACGGCTGCATTGCCTGATATCATCTTCATGCTTTTGTTTTTCTTCATGGTAACAACCGTGATGAGAGAACAAGAGATTATGGTGAAGCAGCGATTGCCAAAAGCTACTCAGCTTACGAAAATCGAACAAAAGTCCTTGGTGAGCTACATATATATTGGTGAACCAACAAACACTGGTTTGTTTGGAACGGAACCGCGTATTCAGACCAATGATGTTTTTGTGGATAAAGACGATATAGCTCGTTTCGTAAACGTAGAGAAAGATAAGCTTGACGAGGTGGAGAGAGATCAGATTGTAATGTCAATGAAAGTGGATATCGACGTGAAAATGGGTATCATCACAGATGTGCAGGAAGAACTCAGAAACTCAAATGCCAGGAAGTTACTTTATAGTGCACCTCCGCGTGCTGCCGATGAGTAAATGATTTTTAAGTGAAGTAAAAAGCCTTTCTGATCTCAGAAAGGCTTTTTTATATCCTATCAATTTCACGAGACTGATCTTTCTTCTTAAGACTTTCTCGTTTATCAAACAACTTCTTTCCTCTGGCAAGTGCTATTTCCATTTTGGCAAAGCCTCTTACGTTGATAAACAAACGGGTGGGAATGATGGTTAATCCTTTTTCTTCGGATTTAGCTCTGAGTTTTTCAAGTTCCTTCTTTTGTAAGAGTAGCGTTCGCTCTCGCGTTAGTTCATGAGATTGGAAACTGGCATTTTCGTATTGGCTGATAGTCATTCCTTTCACCCTAAGTTCGTTTCGGTAGAAGTAGCAATGTGCCTCTTGCACGCTTGCTTTTCCTTCTCTTATTGACTTTATCTCCGTTCCTTTAAGAATGATCCCTGCAACGTATTTGTCTATGAACTCATATTCGTAGCTCGCCTTTCGGTTACGAATTTGAATATCATTGGAAAAACGTTTCTCTTTCTTTGCCATTTTGCTACGAAGTTATGAACTAAAGGGCATTCGAGGCATTGGACTCATAGTCAGGGAATCTGTAGCACGTGAATGCATGGTTAGGTGACCAGCCATTGCAATCATAGCGGCATTGTCTGTGCAATACTCAAACTTTGGAACAAACACCTCAATTCCCTTTTCCTGAGAAATTAATTCTAATTGCTTTCTTAGTCCTGAATTAGCGGCCACACCACCTGCTATCGCAAGTTGTTTTATCCCTTCATTTTCGGCGGCTTTGAAAAATGGCTCAAGAAGCATAGTGATCAAAGTTGATTGTATCGAGGCACATAGATCATTGAGGTTTTCCTCAATGAAATTTGGATTCTCCTTTAATTGATCTCTTAGAAAATAGAGCACTGACGTTTTGATTCCAGAAAAGGAAAAGTTAATTCCTTGTACTTCCGTTTTACTAAAAGTATAGGCATTAGGATTACCATTAGCCGCATGTTTATCTATCAATGGCCCTCCCGGATAGGGCAAGCCCAGCATTTTGGCACATTTATCAAAGGCTTCACCGGCGGCATCATCCAGTGTCTGCCCCAGTATTTCCATGGTATCATAGTCTGAAACTTTCACAATCTGGGTATGCCCTCCACTTACGGTAAGACATAGAAATGGGAAGGAAGGTTTGGGATCATCGATGAAATGGGCTAGCACGTGCGCTCGCATATGATGAACGGGTATCAGTGGGATGCCTAACGTGAATGCCAAGATCTTCGCCATTGAACTCCCCACTAAAAGAGCACCTAAAAGACCTGGACCTTGTGTATATGAAATGGCATTCAGATCGTTGAGAGTAATACCTGCTTCTCGAAGGACTTGATCAAGTACCGGAATAATATTCTTCTGATGAGCTCGCGAGGCGAGCTCAGGAACCACTCCGCCGTAACTTTTATGTACAGCTTGGGTGGCGATTACATTATTGATTATTTTACCTTCGCGGCAGATCGCCGCGGATGTCTCATCGCAAGATGATTCAATTCCCAGAATGATCATTAACTGCAAAAATGGCTAAAAAGGTCAACATGGTGCGCTGGTTTAAGATTGCTTTTAAGACTATTCTTCTGAGTGTACTGATAGTCATAGCGCTGCTCGGCATCACTTGGCTACTTCTTCAAACGGAGACCGTTCAGAATTACACTACCAAGAGAGTACTTAGCTGGATTTCAGAAAAAACGGATCATGAATTTTCGATCCAGCACGTGCGAATAGCCTGGTTCGATGAAGTGGAAGTCAAGGGATTTGTGCTAAACGACTATCAGCACAATGAAATGGCAAGGGTCAATAGGCTGACTATTAACTATGATCTGACCGAACTCATCAAGACTAAAAAATTTCAGATTGAAGAAATTCATTTGGAGGAAGGAGGAATAAACCTTACCAAGTATTCGGACTCCACAGAGTTGAATTTGTCAGTCTTCCTTGCATCCATCGAGGAGCTAAGCGGAGAGAAGGATACTGTAGAAGTTTCTGACCCTCAACCTATTTTTCTGGAGCACATCATCATCGAAGATGTACTTCTGACGATGCATGATAGCACGAAAGCTCGCCAAATCAATAAACTCGATCCTGCGCATTTGAATTTAAGGACTAAGTTGATTGATATTTCTAGGTTGTATCTGGAGCCGGATTCTATCTCTCTTTCGCTTAATGACATGAGAATGTCTGATGCAGCCAATGGTATTAATATTGATCGTATTCAGGCAAAAGTCGGATTTGGCAAGCGTGCACTTATCCTTGATGATTTTATTATCGATACGGGAAATAGCACCTTGGGAGACTCTCTGGCACTTACCTACAATGATCCCTCCGCCCTCGCGTCGTTTGCCGATAGTGTGAGTTTCTTTTTCAGAATAAAGAATTCTAAACTAGGACGTACAGATTTTACCAATTTCACAGGGAGTGATGCCATGAAAGGAGACATCTATTTTGAATCAGAGATTTCCGGAAAACTGGCCGACATTCGACTAATCGGAGCAAAAGTCCTGACGGGTACTTCTCAAATTTATATGGATGCTTCGTTGGTGGGTTTGCCGGATATTAAGGAGACTTTTTTAGATTTTAATATAGAGCCGTCCACTATTTACACGAAAGATATTGCTCCATATATGGGCGAAAATGCTTCAGCGCTGAAGGCCCTTAGCAAGATCAATATCAATCTTTCTTTCTCTGGTTTTTTGAATGACTTCTCCACAAAAGGCAGCATTAAAACCGATCAGGGTTCGGTGGCTGGTGACCTAAATGTAACCATCCCGGATGATCAGGATCAGACTGCCTACACTGGTCATTTAGAAATAGACAGGCTCAACGTGGGGAAGTTTATCGGTGATACTTCGCTCGTGCAGGAGGTCTCTGTAAAGGGGCGAATTTTGGGCAAGGGAATCACCAAAGAGACAGCCAGTTTTTTGACGGATTTCAAAGCAAGGCAAGTAGGTATCAAAGGATACGTTTACGACAGCATTGCCTTCAAGGGGTATTTGGCCGCCGAAAGATTTTATGGCCAGTTCAGCATCGATGACCCCAATTGTAAAGTAAATGGTCGCACAAACGTCGACATTGCCAAGTCGCCGGAAAGCCTGTCGCTCACTACCAGTATTGATACACTTTTCACCAAAAGGCTGAATTTGTCAGAAGAGGACTACTTCGTCAGTACAAGAATATCCTGGAAGCAAACACACCTTAACCCCGATTCCATCGCCGGTACTTTGCAACTCAGAAATTTAGTTTTGCGCGAGGATACGCTGCGATCTCTTAGTATCGCGAATTTGGATTTGGAGACCCAACTCGATAGTACGTCGCGAATACTAAAGATGCAGATGCCAGGTATTGATCTGCAACTGAATGGCCAATATACTTTTTCGAATCTGACAGAATTTCTGCAGAAGGAGATCTATGAGTTGTCAACTTATTTCGAATTGGATAAGAAGACAGTTAGCGTGGAAAACAAGCCAATGAATGCAGAATTAAAAGTGAAGTTTGGAGATGTGAATCACTACGCCAAGTTTTTATCTCCTGGTTTGACCGTTTCAAAAGGTGCAACTCTGAACGTGGGTATGCAGCAGAAAGAAGGATCAGATGCAATCATTTCACTTTATGCACAGATAGACTCTATTTTGTACAATGACGATACATTTCTTAATAATGAAGTCGACCTGTACGCCTCCTTGGATCAGAATTCTGATGATATTCTTGGGTCTTTTTACATCTCCTCCCAAGAGCAACATTGGAAGGCTGTGCCTTACTCTGAAAGATTCTTAACAGAAGGGGTTTGGTTGAATGAAAAGATCGAGGTGAACACGAGTATATTGCAGCCAGACACAGACACAAGCGCTGATCTGCACAGTGAAATCAGTCTTTACTCAGACAGTATCGAGTTTAGTTTCAAGCCCTCCACTTTGAAAGCTCTGGGTCAGACCTGGAGTTTTGATCCGGCTAATTACATCAGGTTTTCAGAGCGAGGTTTGTTTTTTCGTTCATTGGATTTGATCAGTAACGACAAGAGAGCTTCGCTAAACGGACTCTTATCTGAAACCGAAAATTCCACGGTGAATTTTGTCGCCAGACAAATTGATTTGCAGCAATTCAATTCAGTTTTGGGCTTACCCATGAAAGGAATTTTTGAGGCAGATGTCTCTATATTCAAAAGGTTGGAAGAGCCTGTTCAGTTCGAAGGTGATTTTAATCTTTACGATTTTGTATACAAAAATTTGCCTGTGGGAAACATTCAAGGGAGTTCGTACTACGACAATGAACTTGAAGCCATCAACGCCAAACTCTCCGTAGAAAGAGAGAATGTGCGGACTATCTCTATCGGCGGACATTATTATCCAAAAAGGGTCGAAAAGCTTGATTTTATTTTGACATTCGATCAGGCAGATTTTAAGTTATTAGAGTTCGTCACGGAAGGCAATCTATCAGATGTCAGTGGATCAGCCAGCGGCGAACTAGCCATTCAGGGTCCAACCGACAAACCAGTCGTCACCGGTTTTTGTTCATTGGCCGATGCTAAATTCAAGGTGGATTACCTTGGAACGGTTTACAATATGAATGGCAGAATCGATTTCAAGAAGGAGGAGATTTTGTTACGCGATATTGTCATGCGCGATATCAAAGGCGAAAAGGCCATATTGGGAGGAGCCATTCGTCATCAGTATTTCGATAAGATCGTCACTGACCTGCGCATTTCAGCTAAGAATTTTAATTTCTTAAATACCACAAGTGCAGACAATGACCTGTTCTATGGACAAGCCAACGCCTCTGGAGATATTTCTGTAAAAGGACCTTTCGATGACCTCATTCTAAAGGTAGACGTCAAAACAGAAAGAGGCACGAAGTTTTTCATACCATTATCAGGAGGTAGTACTTACGAACAGGCAGAGTTTATGACCTTCGTTAATCTATCTGACACCTCAAGAAATTCGAACATTGAAGAATCTGTTGCGTCGGCATTAGGACTCACTCTTGATTTCGATTTGGAAGTGACCAATGAGGCCTATTGCGAATTGATTTTTGACATAAGGACAGGAGATATTATCAGAGGAAGGGGAAATGGCAATCTCAAACTCCGAATGGACAAGAATGGAAATTTTGAACTCTTTGGCCCATTGA
>CAYORY010000073.1:0-9564 GCA_964406435.1 uncultured Roseivirgaceae bacterium
CAGGTGCCGGGTTTCATCTAAAGAAATGTTCGGAGTGTACACTCTATGCGGACTCAAACAAGGAACCAGATTTTTGGTGATTTCATGAGAGTAAGTCTAATCTACATATTACTATTGGTGGCCAGCATGGTTCATGCCCAGTCGGTTGCAAAAGAGTTTCCCAAGGAGGAGATTAGGCTCGAGCTTAGCAAAACATCGTTCATTCCAGGCGAAGAAATTTTCGTTTCGATACGGTGTTTCACAACAGGGCAAAACTTTTTCATAAGCTCCATTGCGTACTTAGAACTTATTAGTCCTGACAATAAATCCGTCCTGCAAAAGAAAGTGCATATCCAGAAAGGTTTAGGAGATGCGCAGGTTTACCTTCCCTCCCATTTGTCATCGGGTGTCTACACCATCGTTGTGTATACTAAATGGTCCAGGAATTTTGGTGATGACACTTTTGCTAAACGAAAGATAAATATCATTAACCCTTTCATTCCCCTCCCACCTCAGGTAACTAATACCGCTAATCTTGCTGATACACTAGCTTTCAAAATCTACCCTGAAGGCGGACGATTCTTTAAGCAGAACGAGCAAGTCATTGACTATCGAATTGAAAACCGATTTGGTCAGCTAGCACCAGCTCAGGTTTCAATAAAGGATGCCTCTTCTAATGTGGTATTGGATATTCAGTCTGAAGGAAATGGCACCTTCAAAATGATTCCAGAGGAATACACATCCTACAATGTGGTGATGGTCGACAGCTTGGGCAGGGTTCATTTTTCGAGATTTCAGACTGAGAATCTGCCCTCTCAGCCGTGTGTAGTTGCGGAAACCTCCGAGCAAATACAAATCACAGAAATACAAACTCCTCAGAACAGCAGACTGGAAATCTGGAATAATGGAATTAAAACCAGCTCAATTGCGGTGGATCGTGCATCATATCAAATAAATAAAGGCGACCTAAAGAAAGGGCTGGTTCAGGTGTGTTTGGTTGCCGAAAATGGAGAAACGCTGTACAAAATATCAACTTACAATCAACCAGAACGATCATTGGGATTCGTTCAGATTAGTGAAAAAGAATTCAGCACAGGTGATTCAGCTAGGGTCACGATAAAAGTAGATTCTCCAATTGCCGCCTCGATTGTCGTAAGGAAAAAGGAACGATTTGGGACGAACGAAAGCATTGTAACATCGACTTTTAAGAATGCTACTGATTATAACCTCACCAACAATTCTAAACTAGAAAATGAAACTTATTCAAGAAAGCCATTCTTGCCTGATGTGGGAGGAGAACTTGTGGTAGGTAAACTGAAGGACCAACAAGGTAAGCCAGTACCTGATCACAAGTTCTTTGTCACCTTACTGAGTGAAGATTTCAGAATAATTCCACTAATATCTGACCATGAAGGCACTTTCAAATTTGTTCGTAGCTACGAGTCTTTCTCAAGTCAGGAAATGCAGTTTTCTAACACTAATGGATACTCAATAGAGTTAGAATCCCCATTCATTTCCGATCATGATTTTGTGCCTAGGAGTAGATTAGGGTATTATGATCCAACTGATTGGCTTTTGGAAAAGGCCCAGCAAGTACAAATCAGTAATCTATTTGCCCAGACAAATTCGCAAAATGAACTATCACAAAAGGGTCGAAAACTGGTTGGTTACACTACTAGTGAAAATGTCACAACTTATAACTTAGACGAGTTCACAAGGTTCCCGACAATGGCTGACCATATCATTGAGTATGTGCCAAATGTCATGATCAGAAGTATTGATGGACGCAGAGAGTTTGCGATGAGAAATGTGAAAAACCAATCAACTGACGACCAGAAGATTTTGTCGACATTGAACGGCGTTATTTGGACACCAGATGATATTTTAGACTTTAACCCTGCCCTGATTGAGAAATTTGAAGTCTGTATCAATCAATTCCATTTTGGCGAATCAGTGTATACAGGAAGCATCAACTTTATGACGTTTCCTGATGCCTTCGTTAATGTAAGAACGCTAAGAAATGTTTCATCCGAAAAGTATCTGGAAGTAGGGATTTCAAACGACTACCCTTTGAGTCTTTCAAGCGGATCCGATAGAATTCCTGATATGCGTGATGTGCTTCTTTGGAAACCACACATTGACCTGACTGAAACACCACAGACATTTGACTTTCGTGCCTCAGACATTTCGGGAACTTACGAGGTGGTCATTTCAGGGGTCAAAGATGATCAATTCATTTATGAGGTTGTTGAGTTTGAGATTCTTGACAAGAAATAATAAACTATTTTATCCAGGAGAATATCGGTCTAGCTGCACTACAAAGACACACTCAGGATGTATTGAATTTGGCCCACAACAACTTGTAAATGGTAGTCTCAGACCTCAAGGCATCAACATTCCTTCTCACCCGCCAACCTTACCCTGCGAAATATTCTTAACTAGTTTTCCACAATTCATTTTCATACTAAGAGAGTCTTCTATTTTTGGCGCCTTGAAATTCAGACATGGGATACGAAGGAAAAATTGCGAAAGAATTAGGTGTTAGAGATGAGCAGGTTGCCGCCACGATCAAGCTACTGGATGAAGGCGCCACGGTTCCATTTATTTCGAGATATCGAAAGGAAGTAACCGGTAGTTTGGATGATCTTCAGGTTGCCAACATCCGAGATCGGCTACAGCAACTTCGTGATCTCGATGCACGAAAAGAAGCCATCCTTAAGTCAATTAAAGAGCAGGAAAAACTAACTCCTGAACTAGAGGCCAAAATCTTAGGGGCTGAAACGATGGCTGTTTTAGAAGACCTGTACCTGCCCTATCGCCCGAAAAGAAAAACAAGAGCGAGTGTTGCAAAGGAACGAGGATTGGAGCCTCTTGCAGCGCGCATTTTTGATCAAAAAGACTTTGATGTTCACTCCTTTGCCGCTGATTTTATTGATGAAGAAGAGGACGTTCCAAATGAGGAAGCAGCATTGGCAGGTGCCAGGGACATAATAGCTGAGTGGGTCAATGAGAACGCAGAGATCAGAAAACGGATCCGAGTTCTTTTCATGAAATCAGGAGTTATTACCTCAAAAGTCCTCAAAACTAAAGAAGCCGAAGCAGCCAAATACCAAGACTACTTCGACTGGTCAGAGTCCATTCAAAAAATACCTTCTCATCGCCTCCTGGCCATACGTCGTGGAGCCAACGAAGGGTTGCTAACTTTTAGCATAGCTCCCCCTGAGGAAGAGGCCATTTCCATCATTGAAAGAGAAGTGCTCAAAGGATCTAATCAGGCGGCTGGCCAAGTGAAACTTGCCATCCAGGATTGCTACAAGCGACTGATGAGTGTGAGCATGGAAACAGAAGTGCGAGTGGAAACAAAGAAGAAAGCGGACGAAGAAGCCATTTCCGTTTTTGCTGAGAATTTGAAGCAGCTATTGATGTCTGCCCCTTTGGGACAGAAGGCATTGATGGCGCTTGATCCGGGCTTTCGCACCGGTTGTAAAGTGGTTTGCTTAGATGATCAAGGCAAACTCCTAGAGCACACCACCATCTACCCAAACGAGCCACAGAAGGATTTTCATCGCTCTTCAGAAACCATTAAACAGCTCGTAGAAAAACACCGCATCAAAGCAATTGCTATCGGTAATGGGACGGCCAGCCGAGAAACGGAGGCTTTTGTGAAAAAATGCGACTTACCAAAGGAAATAGTGGTGGCGATGGTCAATGAAAGCGGCGCGTCGATTTACTCTGCATCTGAAGTGGCCAGGGATGAATTCCCAGATAAGGATGTGACGGTACGTGGCTCAGTGTCGATAGGTCGGCGATTGATGGATCCATTGGCCGAACTGGTGAAAATCGATGCAAAATCCATTGGTGTAGGTCAGTATCAGCACGATGTAGATCAGACGGCTCTGAAAAATTCGCTCGATAATGTGGTGATGACCTGCGTGAATAACGTAGGGGTGGAACTAAACACCGCCAGTAAGCAACTGCTCACCTATGTGTCCGGATTGGGACCACAAATTGCCGAAAACATAGTGAAATACCGTGAAGAAAATGGACCATTCAAGTCTAGAACTGCCTTGAGGAAAGTACCAAGGCTTGGCGACAAAGCATTCGAGCAATCGGCTGGTTTTCTTCGAATTCAGCATGCAGACAACCCACTGGATAAGAGTGCTGTGCATCCAGAACGATACGACACGGTACAAAGAATAGCTACCGATTTGGGCGCGTCTATTCAAGACCTGATGAGTCGGCAAGACCTCAGAGAAAAAATTGACCTAAAAAAGTACGTCACTTCCGAAATCGGATTGCCAACCCTCACTGATATATTAGCTGAGTTAGAAAAGCCCGGACGTGACCCAAGAGACCAGTTTGAAGCCGTTCAGTTTCAAGATGGAGTCAATGAAATGTCTGACTTGAAAGTAGGCATGACCCTGCCGGGGATTGTTACCAACATCACCAAATTCGGTGCATTTGTAGATGTAGGTGTTCATCAGGACGGGCTCGTGCACATCAGCCATCTTTCAGACACCTTCGTTTCTGATCCTTCTCAGGTGGTTAAGCTCGGGCAGAAGGTTTCAGTAAAGGTTATTGAAGTGGATATTGATAGAAAAAGGATAGCTCTATCTATGAAAAGCGACAGACCTATTCAGAAACGGACGGCTGCACCTGCAAGAACGAGAAATGAAAAGGCAAACCTTCCCGAGGGTGATTTGCAAGCAAAGCTGAATGCCCTCAAGGGAAAGTGGAGTTAGACTTTCTGGAATTATTTCTTTCAATAAATTCCTTTAACAATCTGTATTTTATTGCCTTATGATAATAAATTGCACCGCTCACGGCTATGGGAAAACAGAAAGCGCATTTATTTAATCTGCAGGCACTCGACCATTTTATCAAGGACTTTCTAGAGTCTTCGAGATTTCAGAATTTCATCACGTTCATCATCATCGTTAATTCTTTACTGATCGGTCTCGAGACCTTCCCATCAGTAATGGATAATTATGGTGTCTTGATTGATGCCTTCGATCTCATAATTCTGGTGATGTTCACCATTGAGATTGCGCTAAAAATCGTCATCTATCGGTTGAGATTTTGGACAAGTGCATGGAACGTTTTTGACTTTGCCATTGTCGCTGTGTCCATTCTACCGGCGGCTGGCTCCTTTTCCATTTTCAGGGCACTCAGAATCATCAGAACCTTACGACTGCTTAAAAATCTTCCCAAACTCAGATTGATCATTGAGTCACTACTCAAGTCAATACCTAGCATAGGGTGGATTTTTGTCTTGCTAGCCATTGTCTATTACATCTATGCCGTAGTGGGTGTCAACCTGTTTAGTGAAGCCTACCCTGAATATTTCGGTGATTTGGGAAGATCGTTCTTCACTCTGTTTCAGATTATGACCTTGGAAAGTTGGTCATCGGCTATAGCTCGACCCATCATGGATGGAGTGCCCGGTTCTGCGCTGTTTTTTGTAAGCTTCATTTTGATAGCCACCTACACCACCCTGAATATCTTCATTGCCATAGTGGTCAATACCATGAATGAAATCAGTTTGAAGGAATTGCAAGAAGAAGAGCAAAATATCAAGGATTATGTCGCTCGAGAGAATGCCAAAATTCTAAAAAAGCTCGACGCTATTCAGAAGGAAATGAAGCGTTCAAAGAGCGACACCTAATACACCTTCTCCCCTTTGTTTAGCCATACACCCCAGATTCTGCTGAAGGCATGAACTTTTTTCGTTGGCTTATTTTGTTGATCCACCACCACTTGATCTTGGTTTACCCATTCGAATATGCCGCCATACAGATTTGCAACATCCGTGTACCCGGCCTCCAGTAGTTTCTCAGCGATTTTTTCACTTCTGTATCCCACACTGCAGTATACCACCACTTTAGCATTCTTCTCTATTCTCTGAAGTCTCGATAGGTCGAAATCATCGTATCCTACCCATATAGCCCCTTCAATTTTGCTCACATCGTACTCCTTCTTTTCACGTGCATCTACAAGCACCACATCTCTGACAGGTACTTTCGAAACGGACAGTTCTCTCACAGAATGCGAGAGCATTTTATCCAACATAAATCCATAGGAGGAATTACTTACTTTCTGGCCGCTCGTTTTGAATAAAGGCATTAACATAAGGGTAAATAATAGAATCTGATAAAATGCTCTCATCTGGTTCCTCAATAGACAATAAGTTCCTCAATAGTCCGAATAAGTGATTGACCGTCAATCGGTTTAGCGAAATACCTGGTAAAGCCCTCACCCAAAAACCGATCTTCATCTCCAGGCTGATTATAGTTAGTCACCGCAAATATCGGTGCACGAGCATACGTATCCGATTTCCTCAATTCCTTCAAGACTTCCATTCCTGTCATTTGCCCGCCCCCAAGGTGTATGTCCATCAATATAAGATCAAATTCAGATTCCTGTGCCAAAGTCAGCGCCTTGGCTCCATTATAAGCTATACTGTGCTTTTCCACAAAAGAAACGGACGAAAACAAGCGATCCATTAAATGGGCACATACAGGATCATCTTCAACAGTCAGAATCTTCATACCCCAAAAGTAGTTAACAATTAAACCAAATAGGTTTGGGAAAATTGAGGATGCAGCACAACTAATTAATAGTTTTGCGCTTTCAATTTTACCGAATGGATACCCCCAAGAAAGAATCGCTCAATTTCATCGAGCAAATGATCGAAAATGATCTGAAAACAGGCAAGCACAAGCAAATTCAAACGCGCTTTCCTCCTGAGCCAAATGGGTATCTTCATATTGGACACGCAAAGGCTATTTGCCTGAGTTTTGGGCTGGCGGAAAAATACAATGGCAAGTGCAACCTTCGCTTCGACGACACCAACCCCGAGAAAGAAGAAACGGAATACGTGGATTCCATCAAAACGGACATTGAGTGGCTCGGTTTTCAATGGGAACAGCCCGCACACTATGCCTCAGACTATTTCGAGGATCTTTATGAAATGGCCAAGAAGCTCATCAAAAAAGGCTTAGCCTATGTCGATGACCTGCCGGCTGAAGAATTCAATGCACTTCGCGGAACACCAACTGTTCCAGGAAAACCAAGCCCATTCAGAGACAGATCTGCCGAAGAAAATCTTGACCTCTTTGCCCGAATGCGAGCCGGAGAATTTGAAAATGGGGCAAGGGTGCTAAGAGCCAAGATTGATCTCGCATCACCCAACATGCACATGAGGGATCCGATCATCTATAGGATCAAACATGCAGCGCATCACCGTACCGGAAATGATTGGTGCATCTACCCTACTTATGACTTTGCACACGGGCAATCAGATTCTATCGAAAACATCACTCATTCGCTCTGTACGCTGGAATTTGAAGTGCACAGACCACTTTACAATTGGTTCATCAAAGAGTTGGAAATCTACCCTTCAGAACAAACCGAATTTGCAAGACTCAATCTCGAGTACACGGTCGTGAGCAAGAGAAAGCTCCGCGAACTGGTAGAAGGCAATCACGTGAACGGCTGGGACGATCCACGAATGCCTACCATCTCTGGAATTCGAAGAAGGGGCTTCACTCCAAAAGCCATTAAGGATTTCGTTGATGCAGTCGGTGTGGCCAAAAGGAACAGCCTGACCGACGTTGGTCTGCTGGAGCATTTTGTACGGGATGATTTGAACAAAACAACTAACCGTGTATTCGGAATCCTTGACCCACTCAAGGTGGTCATCACCAACTGGCCTGAGGATAAGGTTGAAATCATGACAGCCGTCAATAATCCGGAAGATGAGTCAGCCGGTTCCCGAGAAATGCCCTTCTCAAGAGAAATCTACGTGGATCAGGCGGATTTCATGGAAGATCCTCCTAGTCCTAAGAAGTGGTACCGATTGGGTCCTGATCGTGAGGTTCGCTTGAAGTTTGGTTACATAATTAAATGCACTGGTTACAAAAAAGCAGACGATGGCACCATTGAAGAATTGTATGCTGAGTACGATCCTGAAACCCGAAGCGGGCAAGACACAAGCGGTAAGAAGGTGAAAGGAACACTCGGATGGGTTTCTGTCCCGAATGCCGTCAAGGCAGAAGTCCGGCTTTACGATAGACTTTTCAAAACGGCCAACATGAATGATGTGGAGGATGACTTTAAAAATCACCTAAATCCTGATTCATTGACCATTGTTAAAAATGCAGTTGTAGAGCCTTCCATGAAAACCGCTAAAGTCGGAGATCAGGTGCAATTCGAGCGAATGGGTTACTTCAGAGTAGATGAAGATTCTACCCCTGACCATCTCATCCTCAACCGCACCATTACCCTTAGAGATACGTGGGCTAAAGAACAGAACAAATAAGGCTTGGTTAAGTAAGCGCTGGGAGCTAAATTCCGGTCAGCTTAACTAATAACCAATGCACTTTCAATCACCGATAGAGGCCTTTCTTCACTGGGAGTCGAAAAGCCCAAACCAAGTTTTTTTCCGCCAACCCTTCGATCGTAAATTCAAAACATGGACGTACGCTCAGGCGGGTCAGGAAATCCGAAAAATAGCCAGTGGCCTCCAAGACCTGGGTTTGAAAAAGGGTGACCATGTGGCCTTATTGTCTAAGAATTGCGCTCATTGGATCATGGCAGATTTGGCCATGAGTGCTGCAGGATTGGTTTCGATCCCCATCTACCCTACCCTAAACGCCGAATCCATCAATCAGATTTTGGTTCATTCAGAATCCAAAGCCATCATCATCGGCAAGTTGGATGATTACTCCAAGCAGAAGTCAGGAATCACAGATATCCCGGTCATTTCCCTGGAAGCTTACGGCGAAACCGACGGCACAACGTGGGAATCTCTGGTGCAATCCATGCCACCGATGGAGCAACCCATCATCATGAATGGCGATGAGCTAATGACCATCATTTACACCTCTGGAACCACCGGCATGCCCAAGGGGGTGATGCACAAAGTGAGTTCCTTCGCTCAGGTGGCCAATAACTTTGTGGTTATTCTTAAAATGAGCGAACACCCCGATGTTTTTTCTTATCTGCCCCTCACCCATGTGGCCGAAAGATGCCTGATAGAATACGTCGGCCTGTTCGCCGGAGCGAAGTTCACCTTCCCCGAAACAGTCGAAACATTCGCAGAAGACCTGGCCAATACACAGCCGGAGATGTTCTTTGCCGTGCCACGTATTTGGGGCAAATTCCAAGAAGGAATTCTGAACAAAATGCCGCAGGAAAAACTAAATAAACTCCTCAGAATCCCCATTCTCAATGGCATTGTGAAGAAGAAAATCAAGAAAAAATTGGGTCTCTCCAGAGCGGGGTTAGTGGCCTCAGGCGCGGCTCCATTGGCAGTAAGTGTCATGGAATGGTACGCCAAATTGGGCATTAAAATCAATCAGGGGTATGGCATGACAGAGGACTGCATTCTTTCTCATTATAATATTCCCGGAGCAAATAAATTCGGAACAGTGGGTAAACCCACCAACGGAGTAACTAGCAAACTCTCTGGCGAAGGTGAAATATTAATCAAGAGTGATTGCCTCATGCTTGGCTACTACAAGGAGCCAGAAAAGACCAAAGAAATGTTCACTGATGATGGCTTTCTTCGAACTGGCGATGTTG